>JAFABT010000313.1 GCA_023425905.1 Actinomycetes bacterium
CGGGGGCCGCCGGCCCCCCCCGGGCCCCCACGACGGTCGAGGACCCGTACGTCACCTGGATCGGCGCCGACTTCAAGAGCGAGGGCGTCAAGGCGGGCGAGTGGGTCAAGGCCAACGCGGCCGACGCGAAGATCTTCGAGCTCCAGGGCACGCTCGGCTCGGGCGCGCAGGTCGACCGTGAGGCGGGCTTCGGCGAGATCGTCGGCGACCAGATCATCGGCAAGGCGACGGGCGACTTCACCCGCACCGGCGGCAAGACCGCGGTCGAGGCCGCGCTCCAGGCCTACCCGGACATGACGATGATCTTCGCGCACAACGACGACATGGGTCTCGGCGCGATCGAGGCCATCGAGGCCGCAGGCAAGAAGCCCGGCGTCGACATCAAGATCGTCACGGTCGACGGCGTGCGCGACGGCCTCCAGGCGCTCAAGGACGGCAAGTTCAACTTCGTCGTCGAGTGCAACCCGGTGTTCGGCGACCAGATCCTCGACGCCATCAAGAAGGTCCACGCTGGCGAGACGCTCCCCAAGGAGACGATCGTCGTCGACAAGACCTTCGACCAGACGATCACGCAGGAAGAGATCGACGCCCGCCTGTTCTGATCGGTTCGGTGCCCCGCGGCCTCATCTCGCGCCGCGGGGCACCGCCCGCCCCACCCGCCGCCCCCGCGACAGAAGGCTGACGACGATGTCACCGACGCCCGCACCTGAACCGACCCCCGTGGTCCAGATGAGCGGCATCACGATCGAGTTCCCCGGAGTGAAGGCGCTGGACGGCGTCGACCTCACGCTCCGCGCCGGCGAGGTGCACGCCCTCATGGGCGAGAACGGCGCCGGGAAGTCCACGCTCATCAAGGCGCTCACCGGCGTCTACCAGATCGACTCCGGCGAGATCCTCGTCGCGGGGACCCCGCGCCGCTTCGCCGGGACCGCCGAGGCTCAGGCCGCAGGCATCAGCACGGTCTACCAGGAGGTCAACCTCTGCCCGAACCTCTCCGTCGCGGAGAACGTCATGCTCGGGCACGAGGTGCGACGCGGGCCGCTGATCAGCTGGGCCGCGACCCGCCGCAAGGCGGCCGAGCACCTCGCGCGGCTCAACCTCGACATCGACCCGTCCTCCCAGCTCGGCTCGCACTCGCTCGCCGTGCAGCAGCTGTGCTCGATCGCGAGGGCGATGGTCGTCGACGCGAAGGTCCTCATCCTCGACGAGCCGACCTCGAGCCTCGACAAGGCCGAGGTCGCCGAGCTCTTCGACGTCGTGCGCGCGCTCAAGGCCGACGGCGTCGCGATCCTCTTCGTCTCGCACTTCCTCGAGCAGGTCTACGAGATCTCCGACCGCATGACGATCCTGCGCAACGGCACCTTCGTCGGCGAGCACCTCACCGCGGACCTGCCGCGCCTCGAGCTCATCGCGACGATGATCGGGCGCGTCGGCGAGGACCTCGCGGACATCGAGGCCGTCGCACGGCGCGCCGGCGCGCCGGAGGACGACGCCCGCACCCCCCTCGTCCACGCCGTCGGCCTGGGCAAGGCCGGTGCGGTCGAGCCGATCGACCTCGACCTGTTCCCGGGCGAGATCGTCGGCTTCGCGGGACTGCTCGGCTCAGGTCGCACCGAGGTCGCACGCCTCATCTACGGCGCCGACCGCGCCGACTCCGGCACCCTCGACGTCGACGGCGACCCCGTGCGCTCGACGACGCCGCTCGCCTCGCTCAAGCGCGGCGTCGCGTACTCGACCGAGGACCGCAAGAAGGAAGGGATCATCGGCGACCTCACGGTCCGCGAGAACATCGCGCTCGCGATGCAGGCCGACCGGGGCGCGTGGCGCCGGGTCCCCGCCCGCGAGCTCGACGAGGTCGTCGCGCGGTACATGACGGCGCTCAACATCCGTCCCGCGGACCCGAACATGCTCATCAAGAACCTCTCGGGCGGCAACCAGCAGAAGGTGCTGCTCGCACGCTGGCTCGCGACCTCGCCGCGGCTCATGATCCTCGACGAGCCGACGCGCGGCATCGACGTCGGGGCGAAGGCGGAGATCCAGCGCCTCGTCGCCGAGCTCGCCGCGCAGGGCATGTCGGTCGTGTTCATCTCCTCCGAGCTCGAGGAGGTGCTGCGCCTCAGTCACCGCCTCGTCGTCATGCGCGACCGCCACAAGATCGGCGACCTCACGAACGCTGACGAGGTCACGTCCACCACCATCCTCGAGACGATCGCAGCGAGCGGGAGCGCCTCATGACCGCCACCACGACCCCCACCGCCTCCCCGACCGCCGGGACCGGCCGCGCACGGCCGACCCTGCGCTCCACCGCGCGCGCGATCGGCGAGCACCACCTGTTCTGGCCGACCGTCGCCCTCGTCGTCATGCTCCTCGGCTGCGGGCTCGTGAGCCCGGGCTTCCTCGACGTGACGATCCGGGACGGGCACCTCTTCGGTCAGCTCGTCGACATCCTGCGGGCGTCCGCGACGCCGCTGCTGCTCGCGCTCGGCATGTGCCTCGTCATCGCGACCGGCGGCATCGACCTGTCGGTGGGCGCCGTCATGGCGATCTCGCTCGCGGTGTCGCTCACGTACATCGACGCCTCCGGCACGGGCGGGACCGTGCAGACCGCGCTCACCGCGCTCGCGATCGGCCTCGTGGTCGCCCTGCTCATCGGGGCGTTCAACGGGTTCCTCGTCACCGTGCTCGGCATCCAACCCTTCATCGCGACGATGATCCTCATGGTCGCGGGACGCGGCATCGCGATGCTCATCACGCAGGGGCAGATCACGACGGTGACGTCCCCGCCGTTCAAGTCGATCGGGTCGGGCTTCGTCCTCGGCGTCCCGACGCCCGTCGTCATCGCGGCGGTCGTGTTCGTCGCGGTCGCGCTGCTCGTGCGGCGCACCGCGCTCGGCATGCTCGTCGAGTCGATCGGCATCAACCGGGAGGCGAGCCGCCTCGCCGGGGTGCGCTCGCGGAACATCACGTGGTTCGTCTACGTCCTCGCCGGGCTGCTCGCAGGTCTCGCGGGCATCGTCTACGGCGCCCCGACGATGGCCGCGGACGCGAACAACATCGGCCTCATGAAGGAGATGGACGCGATCATGTGCGTCGTCCTCGGGGGCACCAAGCTCGACGGCGGCAAGTTCTCCCTCTCGGGGGTGATCGTCGGCGCGCTCATCGTGAGCACGCTCGAGCGGGCGGTCGTCATCTTCCACATCTCCTCGCAGGTGACGCCGCTGTTCAAGGCCGTCGTCCTCATCGCCGTGTGCGTCGCAGGGTCCGAGCGGCTGCGCGCTCGGCTCAGGCAGCGCAGACCAGCACGGCCCCTCGCCCTCACGGTCGCGCAGCAGGAGGTGGCGGCATGAGCGTCGAGACCCAGGCGAGGCCCGCCCCGCGCGGCCCGGCACGTGCCCCGCAGGCCCGGTCGACGAGCGCGCCCTGGTGGGGTGCGCTGCGCGACCGACGCTTCCTGCCGGTCGCCGGGACGCTGCTCACGTTGATCCTCATCCTCGGGGTCGGGCAGGCGCGCTACTCCACGGGCAGCCGCGACTTCGTGAGCATGAAGCTCTTCTCGAACCTCCTCATCGACAACTCCTACCTGCTCGTCCTCGCGGTGGGGATGACCTTCGTCATCCTCACGGGCGGCATCGACCTCTCGGTCGGTGCGGTGGTCGCGCTCGTCGGCCTCGTCGTCGCGAAGCTGCTCATCATGGGTGTCCCGGTGGGCGTCGCGATCGTCGTCGGCGTTCTCGTCGGTGCGGCGTTCGGGCTGCTCATCGGGGTGATGGTGAGGTATTTCGACATCCAACCCTTCATCGCCTCGCTCGCGGCGATGTTCCTCGCCCGCGGGCTGTGCAACGTCGTGAGCGTGAACTCCCTGCCGATCAAGGACGAGGGCTTCGCGGCTCTCGCGTCGTGGAAGCTGCGCTTCGGCTCGGGCAAGGAGGCCTGGAGCGTCAACCTCTCGATGCTCGTGGCGCTCGCCGTCCTCGTCCTCGGGTTCGTCCTGCTCCATCACACGCGCTTCGGCCGGACGGTCTACGGGCTCGGCGCGGGCGACGGGGGAGCGGCCGTCGACCTCATGGGTCTGCGCGGCGGTGCGGCGAAGGTGTGGGTGTACGTCGTCTCGGGGACGTGCGCCGGAATCGCCGGCATCTTGTTCGCGCTCTACACGAAGTCGGGCTTCAACCTCACCGGCATCGGCATGGAGCTCGACGCGATCGCGGCCGTCGTCATCGGCGGTGCGCTGCTCACGGGCGGCGGCGGGTTCGTCCTCGGGTCGGCCGCGGGCGTCCTCGTCTACGGGCTCATCCAGGTGCTCATCGCCCGGGAGGGGCTCGACTCCTGGTGGACGAAGGTCTTCATCGGGGTCGTCCTGCTCGCCTTCGTCCTGCTGCAGCGCGTGATGACCGCCCGGCGGGTGCCGCGGAAGGCCCGGTCAGGGCCGGGCCGCGAACCGCTCGAGAAGCTCGGCGTGACCTGAGACGACGAGGAGGTCGTTGGCGGAGATCCGCGTCGACGGGTCGGCGTAGGTGAACTCGATGCCGGGGCTCTTCACGCCGATCACGGTGACGCCGTAGCGCTCGCGGATCTTCGACTGCGCGAGCGTGAAGCCCTGGACCTCGCGGGGCGGGCGCATCTTGACGATCGTGAAGCCGTCCTCGACCTCGATGTAGTCGAGCAGCTTGCCGGAGACGAGGTGCGCGACGCGGGCGCCCGCGTCGGCCTCGGGCAGGACGACGTGGTGCGCGCCGATGCGCTGGAGGATGCGGCCGTGCTCGTTCGAGATGGCCTTCGCCCAGATCTGCGGCGTGCCGATGTCGACGAGGTTGCCCGTCGTGAGCACGCTCGCCTCGAGGGCGGTGCCGATCCCGACGACGGCGACGGAGAAGTCGCGCACGCCGAGCTGCTCGAGGGCGTCGGCGTTCGTCGCGTCGGCCTCGACGAGGGGGATGCGGCCGGACCAGTGTCGAATGAGGTCGGGGTCGCGCTCGACGGCGAGGACCTCCTGGCCGAGCCGGTCGAGCGTCGTCGCGATCGCGGAGCCGAAGCGGCCCAGCCCGATGACGAGGACTCCCGCGTTGCGCTGCTTCTCGGCGGCCTTGCCGCCCGTGCGGGTCTCACCCAATGATCGGCCTCTCCTCGGGGAACCGGATGACGCGGCGCCGGTCGCGCAGCGCCAGTGCGGCTGCCAGGGTCATCGTGCCCGTCCGCCCGATGAACATCAATGCGACGAGGACGTACTTGCCGGCCTCGGGCAGGTAGGGGGTGACACCCGTCGACAGGCCGACGGTGCCGAACGCGGAGATCACCTCGAAGAGGACGACGTCGAGCGTCCACCCGGTCATCTCGAGGAGTGCGAACGTCGCGGCGCCGACGGCGGTCGCGCCGATGAACGCGACGGCGACGGCCTGGCGGAGCGTGTCGCGCGGGACGCGGCGGCCGTAGGCCTCGATGTCGCGGTCGCCGCGGGCCTCCCCGACGATCGCAAGCATGAGGACGGCGAGCGTCGTCACCTTGATGCCGCCCGCGGTCGAGGCGGAGCCGCCGCCGACGAACATGAGCGCGTCCGTGATGAGCCAGGTGCCCTCGTTCATCGCGGACACGTCGATCGTCGAGAATCCGCCGGAGCGTGGCATGACGCCGGCGAACAGGGAGGACAGCACGAGGTCGCTCGTGCCGAGCCCCTTGAAGGTCTGGGGGTTGCCGGCCTCGGAGAACCCGATGAGCACCGCGCCGAAGACGACGAGGGCGAGGCTCGTCGTGATCGTGAGCTTCGCGTGCATGCTCCAGCGCCGGGGGCGTCGCCAGTCCTGGGCGACGACGAGGATGACGGGGAAGCCGAGCGAGCCGACGAAGACGCCGACGATGATCGGCAGCAGCACCCACCAGTCGCCAGCGAAGGGGACGAGCCCCTCGGGCGTCGGGATGAAGCCGGCGTTGTTGAACGCGGAGATCGCGTAGAACACCGCGTGCCACGTCGCGTCGCCGAGGCTCTCGCCGAGGCTGAGGAAGCGCGGGAGAAGGGCGGCGGCGATGACGACCTCGATCGTCGTCGAGGCGATGATGACGATGCGGACGAGCGAGCCGACCTCGCCGAGCCGGGTCGTCTTGACCTCGGCGGCGGCGAGGATCTTCTGGGTGAGGCCGATGTGCCGGGAGACGGCGATGCCGAGCAGTGAGGCGAGCGTCATGACGCCCAGCCCGCCGATCTTGATCGCGACGAGGATGACGACGAGCCCCCAGGAGGACCAGTACTCCCCGGTGGGCACGACGGTGAGCCCTGTGACGCACACGGCGGACGTCGCGGTGAACAGGGCGTCGACGAAGGACGCGCGCTCCTCGCCTGCGGTCGCGAAGGGCGTCGAGAGCAGGCCGGTGACGACGGCGATGACGGAGGCGAAGACGCCGAGCGCGAGGCGGGCCGGCGAGTGACGGGCCGCACGGTCGAGCATGTCGCGGGGGGTGCGCACGAGCGCGCTGGTGACGCGACCCATGTCGATCCTCCTCGGACGCGGCTGGCCGGCAGCCGCCGTGACGGCGACCGGGCGTGGGCGGGGGTGACCTCGCCGGGAGGTCGTCGTCCGGCCAGGGCACGTTACCGTGAAGCATGGCCTGCCGCACCGACATCCTCTGGTCGGACGAGCTGCTGGGCTACGACTTCGGGGCGGGGCACCCGATGGCGTCGGCCCGGCTCGATCTCACGATGGGTCTGAGCCGTGCGCTCGGCCTCCTTGACCTGCCGGGCGTGCGCGTCGTCGGCGTCGAGCCGGCGGCCGACGACGAGCTGCGGCGGGTGCACGGGGCGGACTATCTCGCGGCCGTGCGCGCGGCGGGGGAGCGGCCCGCCGTCGTGGCCCGCGACCACGGGCTGGGGACGCAGGACACCCCCGTCTTCGCGGGGATGCACGAGGCGTCGGCGCGCATCGTCGACGGGTCGGTGCGCGGTGCGCTCGCGGTGTGGCGGGGCGAGGCGGAGCATGCGGTCAACGTCGCCGGCGGGATGCACCATGCGATGCCGGACGCGGCGTCGGGGTTCTGCGTCTACAACGACGCGGCGGTCGCGATCGCGCGGCTGCTCGACGAGGGTGTCGAGCGGGTCGCCTACGTCGACCTCGACGCGCACCACGGCGACGGGGTCGAGCGGGTGTTCTGGGACGACCCCCGGGTGCTCACGGTCTCCGTCCACGAGTCGGGCGCGACGCTGTTCCCCGGCACCGGAGCGGTGACGGCGACGGGTGGCGCCGGGGCGCCGGGCTCGGTCGTCAACGTGCCGTTGCCTGCGGGGACGGATGGTCGGGGGTGGGCGCGCGCGGTCGACGCGGTCGTGCCGCAGGTGCTGCGCGCGTTCTCGCCGCAGGTCGTCGTCTCGCAGCACGGCTGCGACGGGCACCGGGCGGACCCGTTGTCGAACCTGCGGTTGTCGGTGCGGACGCTGCGGTGGGCGGCGGAGCGGGTGCACGCGCTCGCGCACGAGCTGGCCGAGGGGCGCTGGCTCGCGCTCGGCGGTGGCGGGTACGCGGTGACGGAGGTCGTGCCGTTCGTCTGGGCGCATCTCGTGTCGGTCGCGGCGCACGAGCCGACCGCGCCGGGCGGTGCGGTGCCCGCGGCGTGGGCGCAGGACGTCGGGGAGCGGTGGGCGACGCGGATCCGTCGGTCGCTCTCGGACGCGCCGACGGATCGGGACCCGGTCACGGAGGCGGCGGACGGTGCGCTGCCCGACTGGGAGGCGGGGTACGACCCGGCGAGCCCCGTCGACCAGGCGGTTCGGGCGGCACGGCAGGCGGCCTTTCCGGCGCTCGGGCTGTACCCCGGTCCGGGCTGAGCGGTTTCGTCACTCCGTTCACGCAGGTCACCCCTTTCACTCGGGGCACACGAGGCCCTAGGGTGGGGCCTGCCAGGTGAGCGCCTGGCAGGCCCGTGACCAACGCAGCGATGCGACATCGGTCGACCCGCGCCGCGGACCAGGACGAGAACAGGTGGAGCATGGCGAGCGAGCAGCCGCGGATGCGGTACCTCACGGTGGCCGAGGTCGCCGAGGTCATGCGGGTGTCGAAGATGACGGTCTACCGGTTCATCCACGCCGGAGAGCTGCCGGCCGTCCAGGTGGGGCGCTCGTACCGGGTGCCGCAGGACGCCCTCACGACGTTCCTCGCGTCGAGCTCGGTGCGCTCGCAGGACGCCGGTCGACTCTCCTCCTGACCCGAGGCTCGTGACCCGCGGCGGCTGCCGCGTCCGGTTGTCTCGCCCCCGTCGCACGGGCGACGCGCCCGTGGTCGCGTCGCCCGGCCGTGGCGAGTAGACTGCCCGAGGACTTATCCGGCCGTCGACCCCCCTGGGGTAGCTGCACGTGCAGCTCCTGCAGGTGCACGTGCCGATCATCCGCACGTGTCATCCGTCAGTCGAGCATTGTGAGGACCCCATGGGCTCCGTCATCAAGAAGCGCCGCAAGCGCATGGCGAAGAAGAAGCACCGCAAGCTGCTTCGCAAGACGCGCCACCAGCGTCGCAACAAGAAGTGACCTGAAGAACGGGCCCGGCTCACGCCGGGCCCGTTCTTTCGTTCAGAGGTCTCGCGCGGGCGGGCACGTGAGGTGTGCCGGGACGACTCAGGCGCGCACGATCGAGCGCCGCACAGCCCGCATCGCGAGCCCGGCGAGCCAGGCGGCACCGGCGAGGCTCGCCGCGTGGACGCCGCGACGGGCGTGCCGCGACGTTCCGCGGAACTCCCGCACGGGCCAGCCCTTCTCACGGGCGCGCGTGCGGAGGGAGCGGTCAGGATTGATCGCGCACGGGTGGCCGACGACCCCGAGCAGCGGCAGGTCGTTGACCGAGTCGGAGTACGCGTGGCACGACCCGAGGTCGAGGCCGCGTTCCTCCGCGAGGCGACGTACCGCGACGGCCTTCGCGTTGCCGTGGAGCAGTGAGCCGACGAGGCGGCCGGTGTAGACGCCGTCGCGGTGCTCCGCGACCGTGCCGAGCGCGCCCGTCGCCCCGAGGCGGCGGGCGATGAGCTCGCCGATCTCGAGCGGGGTCGCGGTGACGAGCCACACCTCGTGGCCCGCGGCGAGGTGGGCGTCGACGAGGCGTTTGGTGCCCGGGAAGACGCGCGAGGCGAGGACCTCGTCGTAGACCTCCTCGGCGAGGGTCGTCACCTCAGCGACGGACAGCCCGGCGACGATCGACAACGCGCGACCGCGGACGAGCTCGATCCCGGCCTTGGACTCCCCGAAGATCTCGAACCGGATCTGGTGG
This sequence comes from Actinomycetes bacterium, assembly GCA_023425905.1. Lineage (GTDB taxonomy): Bacteria > Actinomycetota > Actinomycetes > Actinomycetales > Cellulomonadaceae > JAFABT01. The sequence continues at coordinate 9,237 of JAFABT010000313.1, forward strand.
GCCGCGAACCGGAGGAGGTCGCGCATGCGGAACATGCCGCGACGCTGCGCCGCCCGCCCCACGTGGAAGGACGACGCGCCGCGGACGACGGTGTTGTCGACGTCGAAGAACGCGGCGGTGCGGCCGCCTGTGCCGTGCGCAGGGCCGCCGCTCGTGGTCGTTCCGTCGGCGGTCATCGGTCCATTCTATCGACCGCGTCCTAGGCTGACCGGATGGAGACCGAGCCCCACCCGCCTCTGCCGGACGCCCGCGTCGTGCTCTTCACCCGTCATGGGTGCCATCTGTGCGAGGCCGCACGGGACCTCGTGACGGACGAGTGCGCGCGCGTCGGGGCGAGCTGGGCGGAGGTCGACGTCGACGCCGACCCGGCCCTCGCGGAGGAGTACGGCGAGCTCGTCCCGGTCGTCGTCGTCGACGGCGTGCGCCGCGGCTACTGGCGCATCGACCCCGCCCGCCTCCGCCGAGCCCTCACCCCCACCCCCTAACCCGAACCCGCGGCTCCCGTCCCCGAACCCGCGGGTCCCGTCCGCGAG
>JAFABT010000383.1 GCA_023425905.1 Actinomycetes bacterium
GCGCCGGCCCTCGGGCCCGCCGCCCTCACTGCCGCGGGTCTCGTCGCGCCCGGCTCGACCGGCGCGGACCTCTCCGACGTCCTGCCCGCCGTCGCCGACACGCTCGGTGCGGGGCGTGGCCCCGACGACGCCGCGGCCCGGCAGCGACTCGGCCTGCAGCGGGCGACGCGCGTCCTCGTCGTCCTCGTCGACGGTCTCGGGCGGCTCAACCTCGCCGAGCGTGCCCGGCACGCACCGTTCCTCCGTTCCCTCGCAACCGACGCGCACGGCCCGGACGGCACGGGCGGCGTCGACCTCGTCGCGGGTTACCCCTCGACGACGGCTTCCTCGCTCGGAACCTTCGGCACCGGCCTCCCGGCGGGCCGGACGGGACTCGTCGGCTACACCGCTCGCAACCCTGCGACGGGGGGTCTCGGCAACCTCGTCCAGTGGACCGGGCTGCCCGAGCCCGAGGTGTGGCAGCGGGAGCCGACGCTCTTCGAGCACCTCGCGGGCTCGGGGCTCTCCGTCACCGCCGTCGGCCCCGCGCGCTTCGAGGGGTCCGGGATGAGCCGAGCCGCACTGCGAGGAGGCGGGTACCGGCGCTGCGACCGGGCCGAGGACCGCGTCGCCGTCGCCGTCGAGGAGCTCATGGCTCCCGGCCTCGTCTACCTGTACTGGGGCGAGGTCGACAAGGCCGGGCACCACCACGGGTGGGGCTCGCGGCAGTGGGGTGACGAGCTCGCGCTGCTCGACCGCGAGCTCGCCCGGCTCGAGCGGCAGCTTCCGCCCGGCACGCTCCTGCTCGTCACCGCCGATCACGGCATGGTCGACGTCGACCGCACGCGGCGATGGGACGTCACGACGACCGCGGGCCTTCGTGAGGGGGTCGAGATCATCGCGGGCGAGCCACGTGCGGTGCACGTGCACGTGCCCGGCGGCTCCGACGCGGAGGTGCGCGCCGCTGCGGTGGCCGACCGCTGGCGTGACGTGCTCGGGGACGCGGCCGTCGTCGCGACCCGCGAGGAGGCCATCGCGGGCGGGTGGTTCGGCGACGTCGCCCCCCACGTGCGCCCGTTGCTCGGTGACGTCGTCGCGGCGGCGACCGGGCGTGCGACGATCGTCGACAGCGCGACCCAGACTGCGGCGTCCCTCACGATGGTGGGCGTGCACGGCTCGCTCACGCCGCACGAGATGCGCATCCCCCTGCTCACGATGCTGCGCTGAGGGCGTCCCGCTCCCTGCCGTCACCGACCCTGAAGGAACCGCCGATGTCCGAGCTCGTCTTCTTCTCCGGGACGATGGACTCGGGCAAGTCCACGCTCGCGCTCCAGATGAACCACAACCACGCGGTGCGGGGGCGGGCGGGCCTCATCTTCTCCCGTCACGATCGCGGTGGCAGCGAGGTCCTCACCTCCCGCCTGGGGCTGCGCACCTCGGCGATCGAGGTCGACGACCGCACGAGCTTCTGGGACGAGGTCATCACCCGCCGGGTCCGGGGCGAGCGCGTCGACTACCTCATCTGCGACGAGGCGCAGTTCTACGCACCCGAGCAGGTCGAGCAGCTCGCGCGCCTCGTCGACGAGATGGGCGTCGACGTCTACGCCTTCGGCATCCTCGCCGACTTCCGTACCCGGTTGTTCCCCGGGTCCGCCCGCCTCGTCGAGCTCGCCGACCGCGTCGAGACGCTCCAGGTGCAGGCGCTGTGCTGGTGCGGGGCGCGGGCCACGCACAACGCACGGACCGTCGACGGCGTCATGGTCGTCGAGGGGGAGCAGGTCGTCGTCGGCGACGTCACCGACGACGCCCACACCGCCGTCGTCCAGTACGAGGTGCTGTGCCGCAGGCACCACATGCGGCGCACGACGGGGACCGCGGCCCGGGGCCATGCGGCGTCCCTCGACACGCTCGACCTCGGCCTCGACGACTGAACCGGGGCGGTCGGCCGCGGGCGGCAGCCGCTACTCGGGCTTGGCGCCGAAGACGATCTCGTCCCAGCTAGGGACGCTCGCCCGTCCGCGTCGACCACGGGGACGCTCTGCGAGCGGGGGCGGCGTGTCGTCGGGCGCCGTCGGCGCCTGGGACTGGGCCGGGGGCTGCGCCCCGGGCTGCGGCGAGGGCGGATCGGTCGTCCCGACCGGTGCGCTCGCAGGCGAGGGCGCCGAGAGCGCGGACCTGGGGGAGCGTGACGCCGCGTCGGGCATCGTGAGGACCCGGGCGTCACGCGTCGAGTCGACGTCCGAGGCGGCGGGGTGGGCGCCGTAGAGCGGCTCCTCGTCCCCGTCCTGGTCGGCGCGTGCGCCGAGGCCCGTCGCCGAGAAGTCGAAGGCGTGCTGCGGGCCGAAGCCCTCGAAGTCCGGCTCCTCCGCCTCGAGGTCGAGCTCCTGACGCACGCCGCGTCGCCCCTGGAGGTCGTCGAGCAGCGCATGCGTGCGATCGGCCTCGGTGACCTCCTCCGGCTCGGCGGTGTCGACGTCGTCGTCCGGCTCGCCGTTCCGGATCGCCCGGGGCGCGTGCCCTGGGTCGTGCTCGATGTCGAAGACGACGTCGCGGACGGCTGCAAGGTGCCTGCGGGGGACGGGCTCGTCGGCGATCTCGGTCTCCGAGAGCCAGCGCGCCTCGTCCTCGAGCGCCTCGAGGCTTCGTCGCGGGAGGTCGAAGCTCCACAGCGCCTCGCGGAGGTCGTCCTCCACGAGGAACCGCGCGACGACGGTCCAGGGCCCGGAGCCCTCACGGTAGGCGTCCCACTCGAGCGTGCCGGTGTCGACCGCACGGGCGGCGAGCCGGTCGAGCACGAGGTCGCCGAGGACCGGTGCGCCGGCGTCTCGTCCGACGCGGGTCGCGCGCGCCTGCTCGGCCGCGAACTCGCGCTCGGCGAGGACGGGACCGTCGAAGCGGCGCACGTGGTCGACGGGGACCCCCGCCTCCTCAGCGACCTGCTCCGCGGACAGCCCGGCGCGCACCCGCGCCTGGATCTGACGAGGGGTGAGGTGACCCGACTGCTCGACGCGCAGCTGCTCGAGCTGCGGGCGGTCCCGGCGCGCGGCGGCCCGCAGCGGCTCGTCGATGCGCAGCAGGAACCGCTGACCGTCGGCACCGGCGAGGACGAGGTGCTCCCCGTCCTCGTGCAGCCCGACCAGCTCCAGCTCGACCATACGTGCTCCAATCCTCACCCCTGAGGGTGCCACCCTGGGGCGAGGAACGCCTGGAGGTCGCTCGGTGCGCCGCGCACCTGACCGCCCGATGCGCCTGGGATCATCGAGGACGTGGCCTCCGAGATCCACCTCATGTTCCCCGTCGAGCTGCTCGCGGTCTTCGTCGGCGGGCTGTCCGGTGCGCTCGCCGCGGTCCGCAAGCAGTTCGACCTCTTCGGGGTGCTCGTCCTCGCATGGGCGGCAGGCCTCGGCGGCGGGCTGCTGCGCGACGTCCTCATCGGTGCGACGCCGCCCGTCGGCATCTCCGACTGGCGGCTCGTCGTCGGGGCGCTGGCCGCAGGGGTCGTCGCGTTCTTCTTCCACCCGCGGCTGCAACGGATCCGGCGCTTCATCGCGGTCCTCGACGCGGGGGCCCTCGCGTTGTTCAGCCTCGTGGGCACCCTCAAGGGGCTCGAGTGGGAGGTGACGGGGGTCGCAGCGGTGTTCGTCGGGGTGCTCACCGCGATCGGCGGCGGGGTGCTCCGGGACGTGCTCACCGGGGAGGTGCCTGCGGTGCTCCATCAGCGCCAGCTCTACGCCGTGCCCACCCTGGTCGGTGCGATCGCCGTCGTCCTGCTGTGGGACATCGGTGCGCTCGACGCCGTGACGAGCGCGGTCGTCGTCGTCGGTGTCTTCGGGCTGCGGCTCCTCGCCATGCGGTACAAGCTCAGCGCGCCCGGGCCCTGGCGCGGCGGCTTGTCGGGCTGACAGCGGCCGCCGCCGCGTGCGGAAGGATGGGGTCATGACGACCCCGCCCGCCCTCACCCCGACCACCGGGCCCGACCGGCCTTCGAACGCCGAGCTCATGGCCCTTGCCGAGCTCCTCGCGCGCGAGGCCGGCGACCTCGTGAGGGCGGGCCGCGCGGCTGGCGTCGAGGTGGCCGCGACGAAGTCGACCGTCGTCGACGTCGTCACGGCCGTCGACCTCGCCTCCGAGGAGCTGCTGCGGCGGCGGGTCGCGGAGTACCGACCCGGCGACGGATTCCTCGGAGAAGAAGGCGACGACGTCAGTTCGAGCACCGGCCTCACGTGGGTCGTGGACCCGATCGACGGCACTGTGAACTTCCTCTACGACCTGCAGTCCTATGCCGTCGCGGTCGCCGTCGTCTCCGGTGAGCCCACCCCGAGCACGTGGGAGGTCCTCGCCTCGTGCGTCCTGCGCCCCTCCGACGGCACGTGCTGGACCGCGGCCCGTGGTGTCGGGGCGTTCCGCGACGGGGAGCGCATCACCGTCGCGGCGGCACGACCGCTCGCCGAGACGTTGCTCGCGACGGGCTTCGGGTACGACCCTGAGCGCCGGCGGCACCAGGGCGAGGTCCTCGCGGGCCTCCTCCCGCTCGTGCGTGACGTGCGGCGCACCGGCTCGGCCGCGATCGATCTCGTCGAGGTCGCCTCGGGTCGCGTCGACGCGTACTACGAGCGTGGCCTGCAGCCGTGGGACCTCGCCGCGGCCTCGCTCGTCGCCCAGGAGGCGGGCGCCGACGTCACCGGGTTGCGGGGCGAACCGGCGGGGGCGCCGATGACGGTGGCGGGCCCGCCCGAGACCGTGGCCGCGCTCGTCGCCCTCCTCGAGGAGTGGGCTGCCGACGTCGGTCCCTGACCCTGCCGGTGGTCCGTCGGCGACTCTCCCGGCACGGAGTGGCTTCGCGCTGGAAAATGGTGCACAATCCGTGCGCCTGGGAACAACGGCGAGCTCCCGGGGATTGACAAGACGTGCGCACGAGCCCGACGCGGGCTGCGCGCTGCCGGGGCCGGAGCGGACCCCGAGAACCCGAGACCTGACACGGAGTGTGAGCCTTCCATGGCAACCGACTACGACGCACCGCGCAAGAACGAGGAAGACCTTTCCGAGGACTCGCTCGAGGAGCTCAAGGCGCGTCGCTCGGACAAGTCCTCGGGTGCGGTCGACGAGGACGAGACCGAGGCGGCCGAGGGCTACGAGCTTCCGGGCGCCGACCTCTCGGGCGAGGAGCTCGCGGTTCGCGTCCTGCCCAAGCAGGCGGACGAGTTCACGTGCTCGAGCTGCTTCCTCGTGCACCACCGCAGCCAGCTCGCCCACGAGAAGAACGGTCAGCCGATCTGCACCGAGTGCGCCTGATCTGACCGACACGCTCTCGTGGAGGGCCTGGCCTATGCGGCCGGGCCCTCCTCGTGCGTCGGGCGCTCCTCGCTCGCGGCGTCCGGCTGAGCGGACGGTGACGGGGCTGCGGTCGTGCGCAACGCGGCGGCGAGGCGGTCGGGATGGCGCGTCGAGACGAGCCAGTACGGCGTGGGGTCGGCGGCGTCGAGCACGCGGGCCCGGACAGCGGTGCGGACCCACCCTCGCTGGCACAGGAAGGCGCGCGGGTCGTGCTCACGTCCGAGCGCCAGACGGGTCCCCGCGGCGTCGAGGACCTCGACGTCCCCCAGCATGCTCGTCGCGATGTGGGCGCGGCCCGTTCGCAGCTCACCGCCCGCGACCGTCACGGGGGTCGCGAGCGCGACGGCGGCCCAGAGGGCGGCCCCGGTCGACACGATCGCCGCGACGACCGCAGCCCCGCGCCCCACAGGGATGAACGCGACCGTGACCGTGACGGCGAGGAGGGCGAGGACGCCCCAGCTGCCGGCGCCGGGCCAGAGTCGTTCGGAGTGTGCCGTCGCTGCGGGGGAGGCGTCCATGACCTCAGCATCCCAGGTCGTCGCCGACCCCGGGGGCGAGAGCGGCCGGGTGTCGCTGCCGGCTCCGGCCCCGTCGCGGGCCGGGCCGCGTTAGGCTCACCGCCGTGACCGTCGACCAGCCCGAGGTGCTGCTGCTGCGCCTCGACCCCGACCTGCCCGCTCCCGGCTACGCCCACCCGGGTGACGCTGGTGCCGACCTCGTCGCCCGGGAGGACGTCGTCCTCGCCCCGGGCGCCCGGGCGACGGTGCCCACGGGCGTCGCGATCGCCCTCCCTGACGGGTACGCGGCGTTCGTCCACCCGCGGTCCGGCCTCGCGGCCCGCCACGGCCTGACGATCGTCAACGCGCCGGGCACGGTGGATGCCGGTTATCGCGGGGAGATCGCGGTGACGCTGCACAACACGGACGCGCACGAGACCCTCACGCTCAGCCGCGGTGACCGGATCGCGCAGCTCGTCGTCCAGCAGGTCGCCCGAGCGCGGTTCATCGAGGTCGAGACGCTTCCCGGATCCCACCGCGGGGCTGGCGGCTTCGGGTCGACGGGTGGGTGGGTGCAGCCCGTCGGCTGACGCCAGCCGGTGAGAGGTTCGACGAGCGCCCGGCATAGGCTGGACGCGCAAGGCGCAGCGACCGGGTCGCGCGCCAGGACGTGAAGGAGATCTGTGGTGGCACTGTTCCGACGTGGTACGCGCACGGCAGAGGAGGGGTCGACGCCGCAGGGCGTGACGCCCGACGAGACCGTGGCGGAGCAGGTCGCCGCGTCGACCGGCAGCGAACGGTCCCACGGCCCGTGGGACGTGGCCGACGTCGACGGCATCGACCGTCGGATCGACCTGGGCGCGCTCTGGCTGCCGCCCCATCCTGGGATGCAGCTGCGCATGGAGATCGACAAGGTCGCCAAGCGGGTCACGTCGGCTGCTCTCGTGCTCGACGGGTCGACGCTCCAGGTGCAGGCCTTCGCCGCGCCCCGCACGGAGGGGATCTGGGACGAGATCCGCGCCGAGCTCGGCGACTCGGTGACGAAGCAGGGCGGCTCGGTCGACGACCTGCCCGGCCCCTTCGGCCGCGAGCTCCTTGCCCGCATGCCGGTCCGCACGGATGACGGGCGCACCGCCCACCGTGCGGTGCGATTCATCGGCGTCGACGGGCCGCGCTGGTTCCTGCGCGGCGTCATCGGCGGCAAGGCCGCCGTCGATCCCGCCGCGGCGACGACGCTCGAGCAGATCTTCGGGGGGATCGTCGTGGTGCGAGGCTCCGAGGCTCGCGCGCCCCGTGACCTGCTCACCCTCGCGCTGCCGGAGTCGGCGAGCGCGAAGGCTGCCGAGGCGCTCGAGCCCGCGCCGGCCCCGGACTTCGACCCGCTCACCAGGGGCCCCGAGATCACGGAGATCCGGTGACCTTGCGCTCTGTCCTGTCGCGGGCGCTCAGGTCACGCGACCAGATCGAGGCCGACGAGGAGCGCGCCGAGCCCGCCGGGGCAGGCTGCGCGCCGGTCTGCGACCTGCCGGACCGCCGCCGGGGGCGTGCCCGTGGCGTCGTCCGCTCAGTCACGCTGCGACCACGCGGCGCGGTGAGCGCGCTCGAGGCAGAGCTCTACGACGGCACGGGGACGATCGACCTGGTGTGGCTCGGCCGCCGCCGGATCGCAGGCGTCGAGGTCGGGCGCCGCGTCGAGATCGAGGGCCTCGTGTGCACCGTCGACGGCAGGCGCACCGTGTTCAACCCGCACTACACGCTGCGGCCGCGACCGTGAGCGGGCAGGCGGACCGCACCGCGGGCCCGGCCGACGCGGTCGTCGAGAAGTCCCCGACGTCCCACGACCGTGCGACCACGCCTGAGGATTCGACTTCGGCGTCCGTCGACCCCGCTGCCACGCCCGTGCGCGCGACCGGGATGCGCGCCCTCACGGGCGAGGACTTCTCGTTCGCCGAGGCGATCGGCGGGGTGCGGGGCCTCGTTGAGTCCGTGCTGCCCGGTCTCGTGTTCGTCGTCGTCTACCTCGCCACCGGGGGCACCGTCACGCAGCGGCTCACGTGGGCGCTCGTCGCGTCCGCCACGTGCGCGCTCGGCGCGGTCGTGCTCCGGCTCGTCCAGCGCACGCCGCTCACCCAGGCGCTCTCGGGCGTCGTGGGCGTCGCGATCGGCGTCGTCTGGGCGTGGCGGTCGGGGGAGGCGGAGAACTACTTCGCGCTCGGGCTGTGGACCAACGCGGCCTACGGGCTCGCGGCCCTCGTGTCGGTCCTCGTCCGGTGGCCCCTCGTCGGACTCGTCGTCGGGCTGCTCAAGAGCGAGGGCACGGCGTGGCGCCGTGATCCCGCGCGCGTCGCCGAGCGGACGCGGTACACGTGGGCCACGTGGCTCTGGGTCGCGATGTTCGGCGCCCGCCTCGCCGTCCAACTGCCCGCCTACCTCACGGGTGACGTCGCGGTGCTCGGTGCGGCACGCCTCGCGATGGGGGTCCCGCTGTGGGCGCTCACGCTGTGGCTGACGTGGCTCCTCGTCCGACGAGCTGGTCCTGCAGCGCCGCAAGGTCCACCTCAGAACCCGTGACGAAGAGCAGCTCGTCGCCCGCCTCGAGCGTGTCGTCGGCCGACGGGCTCAGCGGCCGCGGGCCGCGCACGATGCAGGCGAGCACGACGTCCTGAGGCCAGGCGATGGTCCCGACCCGCACACCGACGAGGGGTGAGCCCTCCGGGAGCGTGAGCTCGAGGATGTCCGCCCCGGACTGATGGAAGGTGAAGATCTTCACGAGGTCGCCGACCGCGACGGCCTCCTCGACCATCGCCGTCATGATGCGGGGCGTCGAGACCGCGACGTCGACGCCCCAGGCCTCGTCGAACATCCACTCGTTCTTCGGGTTGTTCACCCGGGCGACGGTCCGAGGCACGCCGTACTCCGTGCGGGCCAGGAGCGAGATGACGAGGTTCGCCTTGTCGTCGCCGGTCGCGGCGACGACGACGTCGCACTCGTCGACCCGTGCTGCCGAGAGCGTCGCGAGCTCGCACGCGTCGGCGAGCAGCCAGTCCGCCTCGGCGACCTGGGCGACCCGCATGGCCCCCGGCGAGCGGTCGACGAGGGTGACGTCATGACCCGAGACGAGCAGCTCGCGGGCGATCGAGCGGCCGACCGATCCCGCCCCTGCGATGACGACGCGCATCAGGCCTCCGGTGCCTTGGTGAGGGTGCGTTCGACCGCGGGCACGTCGGCCGAGCGGGCGAGCACGTGGAGCTCGTCGTGCTCCTGGAGCACGGTGGTGGGTTCGGGGAGCATCGCCTCACCGAACCGCGTGACGAAGGCGACGCGCGCGGCCGTCACGGACTCGACCTCGCTGAGCGGTCGGCCGGTCCAGCCCTCGTGCACGTCGACGCGACACAGCCGGACCGCGCCCGAGGGGTCGCGGTACTCGTCCGTCGCCCCCATCGGGAGCATGAGGCGCAGCACCTGGTCGGCCGTCCAGCGGACGGTCGCGACCGTCGGGATACCGAGGCGCTGGTAGATCTCCGCGCGCCCGGGGTCGTAGATCCGAGCCGCGACGTGCTCGACCCCGAAGGTCTCGCGCACGACGCGCGCGGCGAGGATGTTCGAGTTGTCGCCGTCGGAGACCGCCGCGAACGCGTACGCGTCCTCGATGCCGGCCTGCGCGAGCGTCTCCCGGTCGAAGCCGAGGCCCGTGACCTTGCGGCCCGTGAAGTCGGCGTCGAGACGACGGAAGGCCTCGGGGTTCTGGTCGATGACGGCGACCGAGTGGCCGTCCGACTCGAGGGATCTCGCGAGCGCCGCCCCGACGCGGCCGCAGCCCATGATGACGAAGTGCACCCGCTGACGCTATACCCCGCGGGCCTCCCTGGTCGCCGTGCCGGGTCCACGAGACACTCGGGCGTCGCCCCGGTGCGCGCGCACGCCGGGGGGACCTAGCATGGTCCTTCGTGTCCGACATCATCGACGGGGCCAAGCGCCTCGTCTTGGGTCGACCGGTCCGCTCCGAGCGACTCGGGTCCTCCCTCCTCCCCAAGCGCATCGCGCTCCCCGTGTTCTCGGCCGACGCGCTCTCGTCGGTCGCGTACGCACCCGACGAGATCCTCCTCACCCTCGCCGTGGCAGGGCTGAGCGCCGTCCTCATCTCCCCGTGGGTCGGGCTGGCCGTCGTCGTCGTCCTCGCCGTCGTCGTGCTCTCCTACCGCCGCAACGTCCACGCCTACCCGGGCGGGGGCGGCGACTACGAGGTGGCGACGGTCAACCTCGGGCCGCGGGCGGGCGTCGGCGTCGCGAGCGCGCTCCTCGTCGACTACGTGCTCACCGTCGCGGTGTCGATCTCCTCCGGGGCCCAGTACGCGGCGTCGGCCCTCCCTGCGCTGCGCGGGCACGAGGCGACGGTCGCGATGGTCCTCATCGTCCTGCTCACGCTCGCGAACCTCCGTGGCGTGCGCGAGTCGGGGCGCGCGTTCGCGGTGCCGGTCTACCTCTTCATGGCGGCCCTCGGACTGCTCGTCCTCGTCGGGTCGGTGCGGTGGGCGACCGGCACGCTGGGCCTGTCGGAGAGCGCGGGCTACGAGGTCGTGCCGATGTCCGCCTATGAGAACGGCCTCACGGGCCTCGGCGGGGCGCTGCTCGTGCTGCGCGCCTTCGCCTCGGGCTCGGCGGCCCTCACGGGTGTCGAGGCGATCAGCAACGGCGTTCCGAGCTTCCGCGAGCCGAAGTCGCGTAACGCCGCGCGCACGCTCGCCCTCCTCGGCGGCATCTCGATCACGCTCCTCGGGTCGATCCTCCTGCTCGCCCACGCGACGCAGGTGCACGTCGTCGAGGACCCCGCGACGCAGCTGCGCCTCGACGGCGTCGCGGTGGGGGACGACCACGTGCAGCACCCGGTCATCGGACAGCTCGCGAGCGTGATCTTCGACGGCGTGCCGGTGCTGTACTACGTCGTCGTCGCGGTGACCGGGCTCATCCTGTTGCTCGCCGCCAACACCGCGTTCAACGGGTTCCCCGTGCTCGGCTCGGTGCTCGCGAAGGACGGCTACCTGCCGCGCCAGCTGCACACCCGGGGCGATCGGCTCGCGTTCTCGAACGGGATCCTCACCCTCGCGGCCGGGGCGATCGTCCTCGTGTGGGCCTTCGACGCGCAGGTGACGCGACTCATCCAGCTCTACATCGTCGGCGTCTTCGTGTCCTTCACGTTCAGCCAGCTCGGCATGGTGCGGCACTGGACGCGGGCGCTGCGCACCGAGCACGTGCCGCGGCTGCGGCGCCGGATGCGCCGGGACCGGGTCGTCAACTCCGTGGGCTTCGCGCTCACCGGGACCGTGCTCGTCGTCGTCCTCGTGACGAAGTTCCTCCACGGCGCCTGGATCGCCGTCCTCGCGATGGTCGCCGTCTTCGTCGTCATGCGCGCCGTACGGCGCCACTACGACCTCGTGAGCGCCGAGCTCGCCCTTGGCGACGACCCGGCCGCGTCGCGCGCGCTCCCGAGCCGCGTGCACGCGATCGTCCTCGTCTCGCGGCTGCACAAGCCGACGATGCGTGCCGTCGCCTACGCCCGGGCGTCGCGTCCGTCGGTCCTCGAGGCCGTCACGGTCGGGGTGGATCCCGAGGAGGCCGCTCGCCTCGCGGCCGAGTGGGACACGCTCGACCTCCCGGTGCCGCTGCGCATCTTGTCCTCGCCGTTCCGCGAGATCACCCGACCCGTGCTCGGCTACGTGCGGTCCGTGCGTCGGCGCAGCCCCCGCGACCTCGTCGTCGTCTACATCCCCGAGTACGTCGTCGGGCACTGGTGGGAGCAGCTGCTGCACAACCAGAGCGCGCTGCGGCTCAAGAGCAGGCTGCTCTTCACCCCCGGGGTCGTCGTCGCCTCGGTGCCGTGGCAGCTGACGAGCTCGCAGCGCACCGCGGAGGCGCTGCCAGGCAAGCTCCCCCCGAACCCCCAGCGCGACGTGACCGCCCCCCGAGAGGACACCCACCCGTGACAGACGATGGCGCGTCGCGCCGAGCGCGACGGCAAGGGCCCGGCCGCCGCACGGCCCGCTC
>JAFABT010000362.1 GCA_023425905.1 Actinomycetes bacterium
GACCTGCAGTTCGGGCCCGGCATGGGAGGTGCCGCGGCGACAGCCGCCATCACCCAGTCGCCTGGCGGTCCCCGGGTGGTGATCCTCACCACCTACGACTCCGATGCCGACGTCATGGCCGCGATCGACGCCGGCGCCTCGGGATACCTGCTCAAGGACGCACCACCCGACGAGCTGGCCATCGCGGTCCGCACCGCTGCAGCTGGCGGGTCGGCTCTCGCTCCCGCGATCACCACCAGACTGCTCGAACGCCTCCGCGCACCTGGGGTTGGCCTCAGCCCCCGCGAGCTCGAGGTGCTCCAGCTTGTCGCTGAAGGACTGTCCAACCAGCAGATCAGCCAACGGCTCTTCCTCAGCCAGGCGACCGTCAAGACTCACCTTGCCCACGTCTACGCCAAGCTCGACGTCGACTCACGCAGTGCTGCCGTCTCCACCGCGACGAAGCGAGGCATCCTGCGGCGCTGAGCGATGACAGCGGGTCTGATGCGCGAGCAGGTGAACGGGCTCGCCGATATCGGAGACGCGCGCCGGGGGCATCCGCCACGGTCGACCGCGGTAGCGTCGCCGCGTGAGTCCCGCCCGGAGGTTCCCCTCGGCCTCGCCAGCTGCGCGTGCGCGCTACGCGCGACGCCGGCAGAAGCGCCTCGGCCGGGTCGACAACGACCTCACGACGACGCAGTGGCACGACCTCGTGCTCGCATGGGGCGGCTGCGCGTACTGCGGGGAGCCGTGCGCCACGCCGCAGCGGGACTGCGCCCTGCCGGTGTCGCGTGGCGGGCGGTACACGCTCGAGAACGTCGTCCCGGCGTGCGCGTCGTGCAACGCGAGCAAGCACACCAGTGAGGTCTCGGGCTGGCTGCGCCGCAAGCGTCTCGACGAGGGCGCCTTCCTCGTCCGGCACGCGGAGATCCTCCGGGCCCTGCTGCGCGAGGCCTGAGCGCACCCTTGCGACCCCACTGAACGCCCGTTTAGCATAGAGAACGTGCGTTCAGGATCCCGGAGCAGCGAGGACCTCACGGCGCGGGCACGGATCCGCGACGCGGCGGTCGCGCGCTTTGCCCGCGAGGGCTTCGGCGTGGGCCTGCGGGTCGTCGCCGAGGACGCCGGGGTGAGCGCGGCGCTCATCCTCCACCACTTCGGCTCCAAGGACGGGCTGCGCGCCGCCTGCGACGACCACGTCCTCACGACGATCCGTGAGGCGAAGGAACAGGCGCTCACCTCGAGCTCCGCCCAGGACCTCCTACTCCAGCTCGCCGCGCTGGATGAGTACGCACCGCTCGTCGGGTACGCGCTGCGGAGCCTGCAGGCGGGGGGCGACCTCGCACGGGACTTCGTCGAGCACTTCGTCGCGGACGCCGAGGTCTACCTCGCCGAGGCGGTCGCCGCGGGCGCGATGCGCCCGAGCCGGGACGAGAAGGCGCGGGCCCGGTACCTCACGATCCAAGGGCTGGGTGGCCTCCTGCTCGACATGACGCTCACCCCTCCGGCGGACCCGACGGACCTCGTCGCGGTGCTCCACCGCCACCGCGACCGGATGATGCTCCCCGCCGTGGAGCTGTTCACGCACGGCCTCATGACGGACAACACCATGCTCGACGCGTACCTGCTCTACGTGAGCGACCCCCCGCAGCAGCCCGATCCTGCTCCCAGCGACTGACCCGGCCAGGCCGCGGCCTGCCGACCCTCCCGTCCGGCGGTACTCACAGAGAGCGCGCGTGCCATGAATGCAGTCATCGAGGTAGAAGGCCTCACCAAGTCCTTCGGCGCCGTGCGTGCCCTGGACGAGCTCGACCTCACCGTCGTCGCCGGTGAGGTGCACGGCTTCCTCGGCCCGAACGGCGCCGGGAAGTCCACGACCATCCGCGTCCTGCTGGGCCTGCTCCGCGCCGACGCCGGCACGGCCCGGCTGTTCGGGGCCGATCCCTGGTCGGACGCCGTCGCGCTGCACCGCCGACTCGCGTACGTCCCGGGGGAGGTCAATCTCTGGCCCAAGCTCACCGGCGGCGAGATCATCGACCTCCTCGCGAGCCTGCGGGGCCCGCTCGACCGCGCGCGCAAGCAGGAGCTGCTCGAGCGCTTCGACCTGGACCCGACGAAGAAGGCCCGCACGTACTCCAAGGGCAACCGGCAGAAGATCGCCCTCGTCGCGGCCCTTGCGAGCGATGTCGAGCTGCTCGTCCTGGACGAGCCCACGTCGGGCCTGGACCCCCTCATGGAGCGGGTGTTCCAGCAGTGCGTCACCGAGGCCACCGCACGGGGCACCACCGTGCTGCTGTCGAGCCACATCCTCGCCGAGGTCGAGAAGCTCTGCGACCGGGTGACGATCATCCGCGCCGGCCGCACGGTGCAGAGCGGCTCGCTCGACGAGATGCGGCACCTCACCCGGAGCGCGGTGCGGGTGCGGACGACGCACTCGCCCGACGCGATCGCGACGATCGACGGGGTGCACGACGTCGCCGCGGACGGCGACCACGTGACGTTCACGGTCGACGACGCCGCGCTGTCGCAGGTCATGGGGGCGCTCGCCGCCGCTGGCATCGGCACCCTCCAGGTCAGTCCGCCGACGCTCGAGGAGCTGTTCGTCCACCACTACGACGGCACCGCACGATGACCGGCAAGCGCGATGACCGGCGCGCGATGACCGGCACCTGGCGCCTGCTGCGCGTCGGACTGCGTCGGGACCGGGTCCGGACCCTCGTGTGGGCGCTGAGCATCGGCGGCCTCATCGGGTACTTCGGGGCCGCGATCCCCACCGTCTACCCGGACGCGGCCGCGATGCAGACCCGCGCGGCGATCATGAAGGAGCCCTCCGGCGCGTTCATGACCGGCCCGGGCTACGGGCTGGACAGCTACACGTTCGGGGTGATGATCGCCAACGAGATGCTCGGCATGATCGCCGTGACGGTCGCGCTCATGTCGATCTTCCTCGTCGTGCGGCACACCCGTGCCGAGGAGGAGGGCGGTCGCACCGACCTCGTGCGCGCCGGCGTCGTCGGACGCGAGGCCCCGCTCGCGGCGGCGCTCCTGCTGCTGCTCATCGCGAACCTCGCGGTCGCTGCGGTCCTCCTCGCCGCTCTGATGGCGAACGGCCTGGCGCTGCCCGACTCGGTGGCCGTCGCCGCTGGCGCTGCGACCGTGGGGCTGGTGTTCGGCGCGGTCGCCGCGGTGTCGGCCCAGCTGAGCGAGCACGCCCGGGCCGCCTCCGGTATCGCGGGTGCCCTCCTGGGCCTGGCCTACGTGCTGCGCGGCGTCGGGGACGCCTCCCGGCTCGGGGGCAGCGCGCTGTCGTGGTCGTCACCGATCGGGTGGGCGCAGCAGATGCGCGCGTTCGTCGACCTGCGCTGGTGGCCGCTGCTGCTAGGCCTCGGCCTCGCCGCGTGCCTCGCGGCGATCTCGTTCGCGCTCGTGCGGCGGCGCGACGTCGGTGCCGGCCTCGTCCC
>JAFABT010000007.1 GCA_023425905.1 Actinomycetes bacterium
GGCGCTGGCGCCGGTGCTGGCCCGGCCGCGGGCGTGGCGCGTGCTCGAGCTCGTCGTCGGCGCGACGATGGTCGCGGTCGCGCTGCGGCTCGCGCTGGGGTGACGCCCGGCGACTGACGGGACGGCGTGGCGGCTAGTGCGTCCCTGCGACGTCACCCGCCGAGGGCGCGGCACCCGCACCGTCGTCGCGGATCGCGCGCATCTCGTTGTGCAGCCGCTCCATCGTCACGTCGAGCGTGCTCGCGACGGCGGCTGCGTCGCGGAGCTCGCCGAGCATGCGCTCGGGCACCGCACCGTCGTACTTGTAGTAGATCTTGTGCTCGAGGCTCGCCCAGAAGTCCATCGCGATCGTGCGGATCTGGATCTCGACCGGTACGCGCTCGGTGCGGTCCGACAGGAAGACGGGGACCTGGGCGATGAGGTGGAGGCTCTGGTACCCGTTGGGCTTCGGGGTCGCGATGTAGTCCTTGACCTTGAGAACCGTGACGTCGGACTGCCGGGCGATCATGTCCCGGATCCAGTAGGTGTCGGAGATGAAGCTGCACGTCACCCGGATCCCGGCGATGTCCTGTATCTCCGCGCGGATCGCGTCGAGCTCGAGCGGGATGCCGCGTCGGCGCGCCTTGTCGAGGATCGCCTCGGGCGACTTGACCCGGCTGCTCACGTGCTCGATGGGGCTGTAGCGGTGGATGTAGTGGAACTCGTCGCGCAGGATCTGGATCTTCGTGAGCATCTCGTCGATGCCGAAGCGGTAGATCATCCCGGCGCGGACGAGGTCGCGGACGAAGTCCGGCTCGACGCCGAGGGCTACGAGCGCGCGGGCCACGCCTGCTGCGTCGTCGCCCGCAGGCCGGGGGACGGGACGGGCGGACGGCGCTCGATGCATGCGTCCAGCGTAGTCCGTCTCACCATGTGGTCGGCCGCCGGTGGGCCATATCACTCAAAGGGTCCTGGTGGGGAGGATGTTTCCCCCCTTCGTCCCAGATTGTGGGTGAACGCCCAGGTGGCGGCTTGTGACGACCTGCGGTCCGTCTCATAGGCTGGGCGTTACCGAGCAGTATCGAATGAGTAACAATCCGTGGCAAAGTGGGCGCAGGCCCGGTTTGTCGGGTTGGCCAGACCTACAGTTGGCAAATCCCTTGACCCTCGGGCCGTAGCCGGAGTCGACCGAGACGTGCTTCGCGTCTCGCTGAGGTCGGACCGGTCGAGGAGTCCGTCTCGTCCCCATCAGGAGGAACGTTGAAGATCACCCGTCTCGCTCGCGCGGCCGCCGCGCTCGCGGTCGGCGCACTCGCGCTCACCGCGTGCAGCAGCACGCCCAGCGACTCCCCGTCCAGCTCGGCCTCCGCCGGCACCGGCGGTGCCGCGTCGACCGGCATCGTCACGATCAAGGGCTCCGAGCCGCAGAACCCGCTCATCCCCTCGAACACCAACGAGGTCGGCGGCGGCAACATCATCGACCTGCTCTTCGCGGGCCTCACGACGCTCTCGCCCGAGGGCGAGCTGTCGATGGAGGTCGCCAAGTCGGTCGAGTCCGAGGACTTCGTCAACTGGACCGTCACTCTCAACGAGGGCTGGAAGTTCACGAACGGCGAGGCCGTCACGGCCGCGTCCTTCGTCGACGCGTGGAAGTCGGGCGCCTACGACCTCAACTCCTACTTCTACTCGCACTTCGTCGGCTTCGACGAGGACAAGCAGTCCGAGCTCACCGGCCTCAAGGTCGTCTCGGACACCGAGTTCACGATCCAGCTCGACGAGGCGAACCCGGAGCTCCCGCTCCTGCTCGCGTACTCGGCGTTCTACCCGCTCCCCAAGGGCGCGATCGAGGACAAGAAGGCGTTCGGCGAGCTCCCGGTCGGCAACGGCCCCTACAAGTTCGCCTCCGACTCGGCGTGGCAGCACAACGTCCAGGTCGACCTCGTCCCGAACCCGGACTACGCCGGCGCGCGCAAGGCGCAGAACGGCGGCGTGACCTTCAAGTTCATCGAGTCGCTCGAGGCGGCGTACAACGAGCTGCTCGCGGGCAACCTCGACGTCCTCGACGCCATCCCGGACGGCGCGCTGTCGACGTACCAGCAGGAGCTCGGTGACCGCTCGGTCAACCAGGCCACCGCCATCTTCCAGTCGTTCACGATCAACGGTGGCGACAAGGGCTTCGGCTTCGACGAGGAGGGCCGCCTGCGCCGCGCCGCGATCTCGATGGCGATCAACCGCGAGGAGATCACCAAGGTCATCTTCGCGGGCACCCGCATCCCCGCGAAGGACTTCACGTCGCCGACGATGGTCGGCTACTCCGACTCGATCCCGGGCTCCGAGGTCCTTGCCTTCAACCCCGAGAAGGCCAAGGAGCTGTGGGCGCAGGCTGAGAAGATCGCCCCCTACGAGGGCAAGTTCACCATCGCGTACAACTCCGACGGTGGCCACGAGGCCTGGGTCGACGCGGTGACGAACCAGATCAAGAACAACCTCGGCATCGCCGCAGAGGGCAAGCCGTACCCGACCTTCGCCGAGCTCCGCACGGACGTCACCGAGCGCACCATCGTCGGTGGCTTCCGTACCGGCTGGCAGGCCGACGTCCCGGCGATGTCGAACTTCCTCGGCCCGCTCTACGTGACCGGCGCCGGCTCGAACGACGGCGACTACGCGAACCCGGAGTTCGACGCGCTCGTCCGTGAGGGCCAGCTCCTCCTCGCGACCGACGCCGAGGCTGCTGCGGCCAAGTTCTCCGAGGCGCAGGAGGTCCTGTTCAAGGACCTCCCCGCCATCCCGCTGTGGTACGCCGCAGTGGCCGGTGGCTGGTCGAAGAACGTCGAGAACGTCAAGTTCGCGTGGAACTCCGTCCCGGCGGCGTACCTCATCACGAAGAACTGACCTCCGACCGAGCGGGGGGGGGGCCCCCCCCCCCC
>JAFABT010000048.1 GCA_023425905.1 Actinomycetes bacterium
GCAGGTGCGGGACCTCGTCGAGCAGATGCTGCGCACGAGCGGGCGACGCCTCGACCTGTCGAGCCCCTTCGTCGATGCGTGCCTGCCGGGCGGCGAGCGGCTCCACGTCGTCATCCCCGACGTCACGTCGAGCGGAAGTGTGGGCGTGACAGGTGACAGGTTGCGGCTGGTTCACTCTTCTCGTGCAGCGCGTATGGGACGGACTACGGGGAAACCTGTCACATGTGTCACACCTGTCACGGATGCTGCCTGACCTGCACGAACGCCGTGACACATCGAGTACCGCGTGACAGGTTGGCGCCGCGCATCTGTCACGGATGGCGCGCGACGACGCCCGAGGTGTGACGGATCGCGCCCGCCGCGTGACACATCGGACGGACGTTGATTCCCGCGGATCAACGTCCGTGGTTTGATCCCCGTTGGCTGACGCCGCGGCCGCGTGGGCCCGCGCGGAGCGCGCCGGGTGGGCTGCGGTCGCTACGCGCATGGGCACCGCGCAGACAGCCACCCGTCGGGCGGGCGAGGCCGCCGGCGTCCGGCTCGAGCGGGCGACCTCACCGCGCACCGTGGTCATGCTCGAGCAGGCACGGGCGCACGCGGCCGAGCACGGCGACCTCACCGGCACGACGGGCGACCTCGCGCGCTGGCTCGCATCACGGCGACACCTCGCGCGCGCCGGGGGCGTTGCGTCGGCGATCGACGACGAGCTCGACCGCCTCGACCCCGGGTGGCGGGAGTCGCGGCGGGCGTAGAGACGACGAAGCGCCCCGCCCTCCCGGAGGAAGACGGGGCGCTTCGTCAACAACTGGTATCAAGCGAGAGCGAAGTCGAGAGCCTTGCGCGTCTGGACCTCGTCCTCAAGCCACCGGGGAGCGAAGCCGGGAACGGTTGCCCCCTCCGAGCCCTCCGGCTCGAAGTCGAGGTCGCTCGGCTCCGTGCGGTACGAGCGTCCCCACTGGATGTCCAGACCCAGGACGGTCATCACGCCCTGGACAAAGATGGCCGCAGTCCGCGGCGAGCTCGCGTCAACGGGGATGATGAGCATCGGCTCCTCCGAGTCCTCCAGAAGGATCGTGCCCGGGATGGTGTCCACGGCGTCGCGCAGCTTGCGCCAGTGTCCATCGACGACAGGCGCCAGGACGATCTCGACGGTGTGCTCCATGACTCAAGTCCTCTTCTTTGTAGTTCGCCCCTTGTGCGGGATGTCCACGCCAAGCCGGCGTAGGAGCGAGGCTGCGTTCTTGTCACCTCGATGGTCAGATGGCGTCCTGCCAAAGACAACCGGTGCCGCTGGCCGGTCATTCCGGTAAGGGTCGTTCAAGCCCGGCGGAGGAGTGAGCCGGGGATGTCCCTCTGACGTCTCGTCGTAGACCCACCCCTTCTGCTCGGCCAGTTCGATCAACTTCTTCAAGCGGCTCGGCGGCGCCATCGTCCCCCTCAGTATGCGCTGGTTTGCTGCACGGTACTACAGGAGGATCGACACGTAGACGGGGATCTTGACCTCCGCACACGACGATCACGCCCCCGCCCTCCCGGAGGAGGACGGAGCGCTCGTGCGTGCGTGGACCGAGGTCAGGCGGGCGGAGCGGCTGGTTCGTCGTCGCCGGGGTCGGTGTCGTCGTCGGGGTCAGCGGTGGTGCTCGGCACGTCGACGGTGCTGCGCGTCGGGCGCCAGCCGAGCGCGATGAGCCGCTCGACGATCGCCTCGGCCGCGTCGATGCCGTCGATCGCGGGCGGTTCGTCGTAGCCGCCGAAGTCGTGACCGAGAACCTCGGCCACCTCGGTCTTCGCATCCGACGTGTCCTCGGTGTCCATGCCGGCCGAACGGTGACTGAGGTCGACAGCGACAGCGACGGCGTCGGCGCGGCTGGCGGCCACCTCGTGCTGTGCCGCGGTCGGCGGCAACGCGTACCCCGGTGTGCGTGCGGAGCCGAGGACGAGGCGGACGGCCCAGTCGGGGATGCGGTGCTCGAGGCGACGCCACAGCCAATACCAGACGGCGATCGCGGCCGTGAGCACGAGAGTGAGCGCGAGCTCGGAGCCGAGCAGGTCCGCGAGCGCCTGGCCGACGTCGCCGGGCAGGTGCGGGGAGGTGATGCGGAGGATGGTCGCGACGACGGCGCCCCAGAGTGTCGGGACGACGGTGCGCAGGTAGGACACGGCGCGGTCGGATAGTGCGGTGCGTTCGAGGGTGATGGTGTGCGGGGTGGTCATGGGTGCTCCTCAGTAGCGGTCGGTGACGGTGCGCGCGAAGGTGACGGTGACGCCGGGGTCCCAGACGGCGACCTGGACGCGGAGCCGCTCGCCGACGGGGAGGGTGCCCTTCATGGCGTGGAGGCCGAAGGTGGAGCCGCCGGTGCCGATGAGCTCGGTGATGGGGTAGCGGCCGACGACCTTGGGGTTCTTGCCCTTGGCGTCGGTCTTGACGCGCACGAGGCGGACCTGTGCCTCGCGGCCGGCGGGGAGGCCGGTGAGGCTGAGGGCGACCTGGGTGTCGAAGCGGCCGGCGCGGATGAGCGCGGAGGTGTTGCCGGCGTCGTCGAGCGGGATGGTCTTCCACTTCCCGGCGGCGAGCGGGGTGTTCTTCGAGCGGGTGAGGGTCTTGCGCTCCATGGGGTCCTCCTCGGACGGTCGGTACGTGTCGCGGTCGGCGACGTAGACGAAGTGCCACGGCTCGCGCGCGACGGTCCAGCCGATCCAGCCGAAGGCGGCGCCGTGCTCGTGGAGCCACGCGCGCAGCGGCTCCCGGGCGTCGACCGCGAGGCCGGTCTCGTGCAGGGACGTGCCCGGTCGGGCGGCGGTCGCAGGGAGCTCGCCGCGGAGGTAGGCCTCGTATAGCTGCTTCTGCTCGGCGTAGGTGCGGCCCGCGTCGGACAGGTCGACGCGAGGTGCGCCGAGCTCGAACGCGCGCCGCAGCGACGCCGCCGCGGGCGCGTCGAGCCACGCCTCCTGGCCGTTGCGGCGGTTGGTCACCCCGAGCGGGGTGCGGACGATCTTGGCCACGAGGCGCCTCCTGGGCATGGGTGCGGCCCCGACGCCGGACAGCGCGGGGTGGGTAGCGGTGCGGTCAGCGGAGGTTGAGCACGATCGTCAGCGCCGTGCTCGCGACGGCGACGCATGCCGCCAGCACGGCGGGCCACGACGGGCGGCGTGCCTCCGCGGATCGCTGCGCGTTGTCGACCGCCGTCTCGACTCGGACGATCGACGCCTTGATGTCGCCGATCTCCCGCCCGATCCCGGTCCGCCAGGCCTCGAACTCCGCGCGGATCACGTACCCGGCTTGGGCGGTCTGGACCTCGGTGCGCATCGAGGCGACGTCGGCTCGGAGGTCGTCGAGCCGAGCGACCACGACAGCGAGCGTCGGGTCATCAGTCGTGGGCGGCGGCGTCACTTGGTGCGCCACTTCGGCGACGGCTGAGGGTCGGTCACGGTGCCTCCTGGGACGTCTGCGCTGGTCAGGGCCGATAATGCGTTCTATGTCAGGGTGAGCGGCGCCTGGCAGATGCTCTGGCGTGCATCGACGTCGCCGATGGTGCAGCGGGGCGCGGCGAGCGTCCCCTTCAGCGGAACGGCGGGCAGCCTGGCGATCACGTTCCCCGTGCCCTTCGGCGGCAACCCTGCGGTGACGGTGACGGTTACGGGCACAGCGCAGTGGTCTGCGAACACCTCGGCGCGAGGGACTGCCGGGTTCACGATCAACGTCATGCGCCCGAGCGGTACCGGTACAGGGACCGTCACGGTCGATTGGGTCGCCGTCTTCTGACCGCCGTCGCCGCGAGGCTCGCAGTCAGTTCAGCAGGTAGGCGCCGGTGGCGGTGACCGCCTGCCCGACGGTCACGTCCCCGGTTCCCGCCACCGACGTGATCGAGACCATGTTGTTCACGACGGCCACTGACGCGACGCGGGAGTTGCCTCCAGACAGCCCGTGAGCCATGTTCGCTCGAGCCTGCATCGCGGCCGGCAGGGTGCAGATGTCGGGGTTCGAGATGACGCCCGTCGCCGCGGTGATCGTGTGCAAGGTCGACGCGGTCGCACGCATGTAGAGGTACTGCCACGGCCCGACGCGACGGTGGTGGACCGCCGTCAGTGTCCACCCGGTGCCCATCGTGAGACCCGGGTTGGACGTGGACCACTCGGTCTCCCGCGAGAGCAGCCACCACGCGCCCGCGACGCGGACATAGAACGCATTATCGGCGGCGACGAAGCAGAGCTGGCCATCCGCCACGGTGCCCGACGGGAGCGCGGTGTCGCGCGCTGCGACG
Organism: Actinomycetes bacterium; assembly: GCA_023425905.1. Lineage (GTDB taxonomy): Bacteria > Actinomycetota > Actinomycetes > Actinomycetales > Cellulomonadaceae > JAFABT01. The sequence continues at coordinate 4,263 of JAFABT010000048.1, forward strand.
GTCGCGAAGCGCATCACGGAGCGCCCAGCGATCCAGTCCACGATCGCCTTCATCTGGTTGGGGCCATCGGGAGAGTCGGCCGGGACCGGGTAGGGGCCAGCCTGGATCAGCTCATTCGCCATCGGGGTCCTCCGTGGGTGAGTAGGGCTCGGGGTAGTCGGCTGCGATTGCGTGCGCGGTCGTCGGCGTGATCACGACGGCCCGGGCGTCGGCCGGCAGGCCCAGCGCGGCGAGGATCTCCGCGAAGGACAGCGGGGTGCCCGGGTCGTGCTGGGGCCCGACATTGGTCAGCGGGGCTGGGTCCTGGCTCACGGTGCGCTCCTCAGACGGGGACGGTGTAGTCGATGGTCACGACGGCAGAGCCGAGCCAGAACGAGTAGTCCGCGGCGCGGGTCGAGGCGAGGCCAATGCCCTTGGCTGAGCCGGCGAGGAGCTGGGTGAGCCACGTCGAGGGCAGGTCCCATGTCGCGGACTGCCCCACCGCGACCGTGCCGGGGCGCCACTCCGCACCGATCCAGGACGCCGCCATCGATACCGGCGACCCCGTGTAGGCGTGCAGCCGGACGACGGGCGAGAGGGGCATAGTCCCGGAGTCGTCAGAGTCTCGCGTGAGTCGGAGCTTTGCGGCGGTCACGGTCGCCCCTGACGGCAGCGACTCCGCGAGTGGCGAGAGCAGGTACACCGCTGCGTGGTACTCCTGCACTGGGCTCAGACCCTGGGTGGCGATGGAGTCCGAGAACCAGAACCAGGCTCCCGAAGATCGGGGGTTCAGGCCGCTGAAGAGGCCATGTGAGCGCACCGTCGACTGCCCCGCGAGAACAGACGGGCCGGAGGAGGCCAGGTTCTTCGAGAGCTTGCCCAGCACGAGCCAGCCTGCCGTCGTCGCCTGCACCGCGACGAAGTCCGCGAGCGCCGGGGTGTAGGACTCGAGCCAGCGGACGCCGCTGACGGGCGTGCCTGCGATGTCGACGGTGAGGGATCGGCCGGTCGCGTTGATGGCGGTCACGGTGCCGAGGGGCAGCGGGTTGGCGGCGTTGTCGGCGGCGACGCGAGCGAGGAGTGCGTCGACGAGGCCCGTCATGATTGCGTGCCAGATCGGATGTCGCGGGTCGTCATGGTGAAGGCGCCGCCGGGGTTGAGGGTGAGGTTGATGCTGTCGAGGATGTGGCGGCGGACGGAGCCGACGGGGTCGTCGGGGTCGGGGATGACGTCGACGACGTCGCCGACCTCGAGGGCGGGGTTAGGGATCGAGGAGGCGTTGATCGTCGAGGCTGCGCCGACGAGCTGGGCGAGCTTCGCGCGGCCGACGGCTCGCGCCTGGTCGAGGGTGGCGACGAGCGGGTTGGTGATGAACTCGGGGATCTTGCCGAAGTGGCCGGCGGCGGGGTCGCCGTAGCGGGTGGGCGAGCCGGGTGTGTCGTCGAAGACGGCTGCTTGCAGGGGTGCGAAGTCGCCGGAGGGTGAGGTGCCGCGGACGACGACGGCGTTGCGGACGGCGTCGCGGGAGGAGGTCTGGTCAGCCCGGACGAGTGACCCTCCTCGGCCGGCGCGGACCTGCCACACGGGCTGGGTCGTCTCGGCTGGCGGGTCGGCGATGATGAAGCGGCCCCAGGCGTCGGCGTAGACGGCTGCGGGGATCGCTTCGGCGATGGTCTGGATCGCGCCCCACCGGTCCTGGTCGACGACGAGGTCGGTGACGCGTGTGTCGCGGGTCGCGGTGACGGCGACGTCGGCGGTCGGGAGCGTCTCGCGGATGAGGGACGCGATCAGGGACGTCGCGGAGGCCGAGGAGAGGGTGCGGGGCTGGAGGAACGCGTCGTCGGCCACGAACGCTTCCCGGGACACACCGGTGACGGAGACGGCCTCGTCGTGGGCGATCGAGCCGGAGGTCGAGTCGATGCGGAACACGCCGAGCGGGATGGACTCGACTCCCCCACCGACGTAGTGCAGCTCCCACCACAGGCGCAGCTCCTGGCCGTAGTGCCCGAGCGGGTCACCGGGCGCTTCGGGGAGGGCTGGGCGGTCACGGTAGGGGCCGGTGGCGAGCCGCGGGGCGATGGTGAGGCTCGTCGTGCGCCGGGTGACCTGCCCGCGGGTCATGGACACCGAGCCGCCTGTGACCGGCAGCCCGGTGTAGAGGCGCTGGGTGCCCTTGGTGACGTCGGCGCGGATCGCGATGCGCTGAGACGACGCGAGTGCCTCGAGGAAGCCAGCGGAGACCGGGAGCACGTCACGCTCCCCGCTGCAGGTCGAACCAGGACGGCACGGCGGTGAGGACGTCGGCCCACGTGGCGTAGGTGTCGGTGACCGCGGCCCAGGAGACGCCAGGGACGCCCTGGCCCTCGCCAGCCGGCGCGGCGGTGCGCTCGATGGCCAGGTCGAACCACCGCTCGGGGAAGTCCTCGAAGCCGCCCGGGTTGTGCGAGCTGCAGGACGGGACGTAGTACCAGCCCGCCTCGAGGTCCGTCACGCCGACCGGCTGCAGCAGCACGATGCGGGAAGCGAGCAGCGCCTGTTTGAGCCGCGCCGCCGGTGCGCCCCGGCCCATCGTGATGCCGACCGTCGTCTTGTCTGCCGCGACCCCGGAGAAGTGCGCGGTCGTCTGCGACACTGACCCGCCCCCGCCGAGGACCTGGTACGAGCCGCCGATCGTGTCGGACTGCACCGCGCCCACCTCGCGGAGGCGGCCGTGCACAGCCAGCGACGGCCGGCCCGGGACCTTGACCCACAGCCCTTGCGCGGACCCGTCGGTGCTCACCGAGACGCTCGCCGTCGCGACGAGCGACCCGGCGGCGGAGTAGCCCGCGACCGAGTACCCGACCACGGTCCCGAGCGGCCCCTCAGGGTCCGACCCGATGAACGAACCCCCCGCGACCGCGAGCCGGTTCACGCCGCGCACGGGCATGTCGGCCTCGCCCGAGACCATGCGCGTGATCGTGATAACCGCGACCTGGGGCACAACCAGAGTGGACGGGGAGTCGTTGGCGGCGCCTGTCCATGCGACGGTTGCCCCTGGCCGGCTTGCTGGAGGTGTGGAGCCGTCGAAGTACTCCCCCAGCGCGGGCTTCTTCTCCACCAAGAGGCCGGTGCCATCGAGCGTGTCGCCGGCGGCCCAATTCCCGCCTGCAACCGGGTTGGTTTCGGTGTAGGGGCACAGGCGGTAGACGCCCGTGGGGATTGTCACCGTCGCGCTGACTCGCTGCCACGCGCCACCCGCGAGCGGAGGGCCAGCCACGCCGTTTGACGAGACGAGCGCACCGGAGGCGTCGCGCAGCCGCCACTTCATGTCAGCGCGGACGACACCGCTCCGGCTCGCCCTCACATAGGACGAGACGGTGTACGTCTCGCCTGGCGCGACGATGAGGCCCGCGGCGCCGGTTGCAGTACCCCCGCCCGTGCCGCCCGTGTGGTCAAAGCCGGTCTCGTTTGAGGCGGCGGGTGCCACAGTCCACGTCACCCGCAGGTAGGACGTGATACCTGCAGCGGGACCATCGGACGCGCCGACGACTAGCGTCTGGGTACCTGCCCCTGGGGCTGCCCCGAACCATCGGCGCTTCCAGCCCACAGCATTGCCAGCCGTGACGTCCGCGACCGTGGCGCGCGGGTCTCGGGCGAGGTTCGTGGACCCTGTCGGCCACATGCCGCCGTCCACGACGAGCGACGTCGTCGCCCACTCCGGGTCGAACGTGGCCTGCAGGATCCCGTCGGCGCTGACCGGCATCAGTACCCCCTCGTCGTCGTGTAGCGGGCTGAGCGGGCAACATCAGCGAGCTCGGCGCGGACGATGCCCCGAACAGGCTGGCCGTCGACCATGAGGGTGAGGCTCGCTCCGTCGAGCGCGCGCGCGAGCAGGTCAGGCGGGACCGTCACTGCCACGTTGATGTTGTTCGGCGTCTGGACCGCCGGCCGGAGCGCGAACGAGGACAGCAGCCCCTCGTTGTCGTTGTTGATCGCACTGAGGAGCGGCTCGTACTTCGACGTCGAGCGGGCGTTGATGACGAACTCACCGTTCGACGCGGCCATGAGAACCGAGTCCGACGTGCCCGTCCCCGGGCCCACGACGCGACCGCCCATGGCCTTCTTGACGATCTTGCCCTTCTTGTCGACCTTGAGCCCCAGCCCGTCGAGGAACTCCTTCGACAGCGCCTTGCCCGCCCCGCCGATCGCCTTCGCGATGCGTTCCTGCTCCTTCTCGAGCGTCTTGACGAACTCCTCCGCGGCCTTGAGGCCGCCCTCGGCGAAGCCCTCCGTCACGTACTGCCCCGCAGAGTTCGCGTGCTTCTCGATGTCCGCGTAGGCCTGGTTCAGCTGCTCGATCGCGGGCTTGCCCCCGGCGATGAGCGCATCCGCGATGACGCCGCCCTCTTCCGAGCCGAGCAGTGCGATCTCCTGCAGGATCGTGCCCGACGTCCCCAGGTCCGCGAGCTTCTTCAGCTTTTCCGCGAACGCCTTGATCTTCCCGGCACGCGATCGCGCATCCGCGACGAGCACACCGGCGGTGACCGACGCCTTCTGGCCCTTCTTCGTCGTCGACTCGTGCCAGATGTTGCCGCGCCCGTCCGAGCGCTGCACGGTCGTCGTCTCGTCCTCGGTGGCCTTCGTCACGGAGGCTGCGAGCGACTGCTCGCCCTGCAGTGCGGAGGACACGGCGCCGGAGATCTGCGCCAGCTCGGAGACCCGATCACGCGCCCCGGCGAGCTGCTCCTCGACGGCCTCCGCCCGCTTGTAGAGCTTCGTCAGCTCCTTCTCAGCCTCGCGCGCAGCGCGCTTGAACTCCTTGCGCTGCTTGGCTGAGTAGTCCTTGTTCCGCGACGCGTCGAGCATCTCGTCGATGACGGAGTACGCGCCCGAGAGCCCGGACTGCACGCGCTCGACGGTCTCGCCGCGACGGACGTCGACGCGCCGCTCGCGCTCCTCGTCGGCCAGCCGCTCGATCCGCTGCTCAGCGGCTCGGAGCGCCTTCTCTGCGTCACGCTCGGCCTTGCGCGCCCGGTCGACCTTGGACCGGGCCGACTTCTTCTCGCTGGCGGAGGCCTTCGACCCGAGCCCATCGAGAGCGCGCTGAGCGGTCTTCGTCGCCTGCCGAGCCTCCTTCAGCTCGCCCTTGGCGTCGTCGCGCTGCCTGCGCGCCCACCCGACCCGGCCACCACTCGCGAGGGCCTGGTCGATGCTCCGGCCGCTGTTGATCGCCTCGAGGAGCGCGAGGTTGCCCTTCGTGGCGTTCGCGTTGACGACGTACTCGCCCGACGCCGCCCAGATCAGCATGTTGTCGCGCGACGACGGCGGGCCCGGGAGCCTGCCGCCGTTCGCCCGGGCGGGCACGTCGGAGGTCTTCAGCGATGGCGGCAGCTCGAGCGGGCCTCGCACGCGCGCGGTCACGTCGATGATCGGGTTGCGCGCCTCGATGTCGCGCACGAGCGAGTCGACCTCGCGCGTGGCGGAGACGGTGTCCGCCTCGACGTCGATCACCGGGTTGCGAGCCGACTCCAGATCGGACGTGAAGGCGCTCGTGGCCTCCGTGCCCTTGTTGCCCCACAGCGAGACGAGCTTCGCGAGCTCCTCGTCGGTCATCGAGTTGAAGAGCGCCACCTGCTCGGCGCCCTTGGGGCCCATGCCCGCGAGCTCGTCGATCATCTCGCCCGCGGCATCGCGGAGCGACGACGGCAGGGACGTCGCCACGCGGTCCGACAGGGAGACCATGTCGTCTTCCCACGACCGCTGCGCGTCGACCTGTCGCTCGAGCTCCGCGAGGTAGTCGTCGACCGTCACGGGGAACTTCGAGATGAAGTCTTCCCAGGAGTCCTCAACGGTCTTCGTACCCTCGGCCATCTCCTCGGCCGACGTGCGGGAGCGGTCCGTGAGGGTGTCGTAGGCGTCGCCGAGCGAGATGAAGTCGGCATCCGCCGACGAGACCGTGTCGCGCCACTTCTGGAGCGCCTGCGCGGCCTCCTCCGTCATTTCGCCCGTGTAGCCCATCGACTCCGCGAGCGCCTGAGCGGATGACTCGGTGCTCTCCTGCTCGGTCTCGGCGGCCGCGAGCGCCTCGGTGTAGGCGGGCATGAGGCCGTTGAGGTCTTCGACGGCTCCCCCGCCGTTGACCCACGCGTCGTGGAGCACCTGGTACTGAGCCGCGGCCTGCTCTGCCTGGCCGCCCTGCACCATCGCGGCGAGTGCGTTGCCCATCGTGTTGAACTGCTCGATGAGCTGCGTGCGCGAGGCGGAGCCTTCGGAGCCGCCGAAGGACCAGATCTCCCCGGCGACGTCGTTGATCCGCGAGCCGAAGCTCGGCGAGACGATGCGGTCGACGGCGTCCTCGAGCGACTTGATGTCCTGCTCGAGCCAGGCGATGCCCGACGGCGCGCCGACGCGGAAGAGGGCTGCGGCGCCCTTGTCGGGCGAGAGCTTGTTGAAGAGCTCGTCGACGGCGACGCCGCCGTCCTGGGCCATGCCGAGGAGAGCACGGGTGGTGGCCTCGGCGCCAGCTGCCGTGTCCTGCATGCTGTCGTTGAGGGCGTTGACGCCGGCCATGACGGCCATTGCTGCCGCGGCGATGCCCGCTGCCTTGCCGACGTTCTTGATCCCGGTCGCGGCGCGGGGAGCCTCGACGGAGAGCTGGCGCATGAGGCGGTACGTCTCGACGAGGCGCGGGGCGATCAAGAGGAGCGCCCCTACGACGAGACCGCCCGTCGCTGCGACGCCGGCGAGCTTCGCGATCATCTCCAGGAGCGCGGGGTCCAGGCTGCCGACCCACTGCGCGAAGTCCGCCACGCCGTCGGCCGCGGCCGCGAGCGCCGGGATGAAGGCGTCGCCGATCGTGATCGCGGAGTCCTGGATCGAGTTGCGGGCGATCGCGATCTTGGACTCAGTGGTGTCGTAGCGCTTCGCGGCTTCGATGAGCAGGGCGGTGTTCTCGTCCCAGGCGCCGTTGGCCAGGGCGAGCTGGTCACCGAGGAGTCCCTGCGCGGACCCGAGGGACAGGATCGAGCGCTTGAGGCGCTCGTCTGTGAGCTCGAGACGCCCGAAGATCTGGGTCGTCGACTCCCCGGCCTCGGAGGCGCGGCCCATGCCCTCGATGAACATCGCGATCGCGCCGGCGGCGTCCTGCTCGAACGCGGCGCGGAACTGCTCGACGGACACCCCGGAGACCTTCGCGAAGGTCTCGAGCTTGGAACCGCCGTCGCGGACCGCGTCACCGATCGAGGTGAAGACCTTCGAGACGGCCGTGCCACCGGCCTCGGCCTCGACGCCCACGGACGACAGTGCGGAGGCGTAGGCGAACACGTCCGACTCGGAGAGCTTGGCCTGCTTGCCTGCCGCGGCGAGCCGAGAGGCCATCGCGACGATGTCGGCCTCGGTCGTCGCGGAGTTGTTACCGAGGGCGACGATCGTCGAGCCCAGCCGCGAGGTGTCCTCAGAGGTGGTCTGCATGACGTTGGCGAACTTCGCCAACGACGAGGCCGCGTCCGTCGCGGAGAGGTTCGTCGTCTCGCCGAGGTCGATCATCACGCGCGTGAACGAAGCGACGTTCTTCGCCTCGACGCCCAACTGGCCGGCGAGCTCGGCCACCGCTGCGATCTGGGCGTGCGACGCCGGCAGCGTCATCGCGAGCAGCCGGAGGTCCTTCTCGAGGCGCACCATCTCGTCGTGCGTGCCGTCGACGGTCTTGGTGACGCCAGCCCACGCCGACTCCCACGACACCGCGGCCTTGACCGAGTACGCGAGCGCGCCGAGCACGGCCGCGGACCCCGTCATCAGGACCTTGCCGGTTGCCTGGTAGGCGGCCTGCTTGCGCCTCTCCCCCTCCGCCACCGACGCTGCCGCGGCGCGCTGGCGCGCCTCGTCCTCGCGGATCGCGGAGCCCTGCGCGGTGGCCATCGCCCGGAACTTGCGGTCGGCCGCCTCCTGCTGGCGCAGCATCTGCTTCGTGGCCAGCGAGGCCCGCTCGGCCCCAGCCTCATACCGGCTGGGGTCGAGCGAGATCCGTGCGACGACGTCCCTGGGGTTACCGCTCACCTGGTCACCCCCTGGGTCGGTTCGCTTCGAGCTCGGACAAGCACCGGCGGCACTGCCCCGGTGTCCCTGCGGCCATGCGGATGTGAGCGCCACGCGCCTTGAGGTCCTCGGACTCCTCGGCGTGCCCGCGAGCGACGCACCCCGCACACACGTCGATGTGCGCGTGGCGCGGCCCCTCTTCGGGGTGGGCCCCGCACCCCGGACAGCGGCGGGCCTCGTAGGCCTGCCACGCGAGCGCCGCGTCCTGCGACGCCTCACCCCACGCGAGGAACTCCTCGAGCGGGATGCCCTTCGGCCCGCAGTACGCCATGCGCTGGGCGAAGAGCCCGTCGGCGCTCAGCCTTTTGGGAGGTGCGGGCGCCTGGCCTCGTAGTTCAGCTCGACGAGGGTCTTGTAGAGCGCGTCCTGCTCTCCCCACGACCACGTGCCGGAGGTGAGCTGCTCCGTCCACCACTGCTCGTCCTGGAGCTCGGCGTCGACCGCGCACGCCGCGGCGAGGACGGGCGTGACGGTCTGACGGACCAGGTGCCCCTCGGCGTCGGTGTGCGCGTCCTGGATCTCCTCGAGCCGGACCGGGACCAGGGCGGTGAACTCGACCTGCACATAGCACTCCGCGAGCGCCTCCCGCGCCTGGTCGACGGCGGCCTGAGCGGCGGCAAGCTCGTCGTCGGGTCGCCCGGAGATCGACCGCAGGCTGAGGAGCCGCTCGGCCTCGGCGAGTGCGTCGCGTCGTGCCGGTCCGGGGTCTTCCACC
>JAFABT010000085.1 GCA_023425905.1 Actinomycetes bacterium
GAGCAGCCGGGCGCGCAGCACGCGCATCGCCTGCTCGCGGTTCTGCAGCTGGGACTTCTCGTTCTGCATCGACACGACGATGCCCGTCGGCACGTGCGTGATGCGGACCGCGGAGTCGGTCGTGTTGACCGACTGCCCGCCCGGCCCGGAGGACCGGTACACGTCGATGCGGAGGTCGGCCGGGTCGATGTCGACCTCGCCCGGGTCGTCGACCTCGGGGAAGACGAGGACGCCGGCAGCCGAGGTGTGGATCCGACCCTGAGACTCGGTGACGGGGACGCGCTGCACGCGGTGCACGCCGCCCTCGTACTTGAGATGCGCCCACACCCCCTCGCCGGGGTCGCTGAGCGTGCCGCGGGTCTTCACCGCGACCTGGACGTCCTTGACCCCGCCGAGCTCGGCGTCCGTCGCTTCGAGGACCTGCGTCTGCCAGCCGCGGCGCTCCGCGTAGCGCAGGTACATCCGCAGCAGGTCGCCGGCGAACAGCGCGGACTCCGCCCCGCCCTCCCCTGCCTTGATCTCGAGGATGACGTCGCGGGCGTCGTCGGGGTCGCGGGGCACGAGGACGCGGCGCAGCCTCTCGGTGGCCTCGCGCGCGGCAGCCTCGAGGGCGGGCAGCTCGGCGGCGAGGTCCGCGTCGAGCTCGGCGAGCTCCGCCGCGGCCTCGGCGTCGTCGTGCGCGGCGTGCCACGCGCGGTACGCGTGGACGATCTGGTTGAGCTCCGCGTACCGACGTCCAAGGGCGCGTGCCCTGCCCTGGTCGGCGTGGATGGCGGGGTCCGCGAGCTGGGCCTCGATGTCGGCGTGCTCGGCGAGCAGCGGTTCGACGACGGCGAAGGACTCGCTCATCGGCAGCTCACGCACCTTCCTGGTCTCGCAGTGGCCCCTGGACGCACGACGACGCCGGTGGGTCCCCGCACCATGGAGGGTGCGCGGGATCCACCGGCGTCGAGGAAGCTAGTTGGCCTTCTTGCCGTACCGGGCCTCGAAGCGGGCCACGCGGCCACCGGTGTCGAGGATCTTCTGCTTGCCCGTGTAGAACGGGTGGCACTCGCTGCAGACGTCGGACGACATGGTGCCCGAGGTCACGGTCGAGCGAGTGGTGAAGGTGTTGCCGCACGTGCAGCTCACCGTCGTCACCACGTACTCGGGGTGGATGTCCTTCTTCACGGTCTTCTCCTCGTTGGATGCCCCCGGGTCGCCCGCGCGGGTGCGCAGCCGTGAACCGGGAACCGGCGGAACATTCTGCCAGAACACCGCGCCGAGCCGAAATCTTCCCCTCTCGCCGGCTGGGGCGGGTGGGATCGGCTCCGTGCGGGTCGGGCGGACAGCAGGGTCAGTCGTCGCCGTGGGTCGGCGCGGCCGGGGTGGTCTTCTGGACCTGGAGCAGGAACTCGACGTTCGAGTGCGTCTCGCGCAGCTTGCCGAGCAGCAGCTCGATCGCCTGCTGCTGGTCGAGAGCGCTCATCACCCGACGCAGCGTCCACGCGATCTTCAGCTCGTCGGCGGGGATGAGGATCTCCTCGCGACGCGTGCCGGACGCGTCGACGTCGACCGCTGGGAAGATCCGCTTGTCCGCGAGCTGCCGGGAGAGCTTGAGCTCCATGTTCCCGGTGCCCTTGAACTCCTCGAAGATCACCTCGTCAGCCTTGGAGCCCGTCTCGACGAGCGCCGTCGCGAGGATCGTGAGCGAGCCGCCGTCCTCGATGTTGCGGGCGGCGCCGAAGAATCGCTTGGGCGGGTAGAGCGCGCTCGAGTCGACGCCGCCCGAGAGGATGCGCCCAGAGGCCGGGGCCGCGATGTTGTACGCACGGCCCAGACGGGTGATCGAGTCGAGGAGGACGACGACGTCCTGCCCCAGCTCGACGAGGCGCTTGGCGCGCTCGATCGCGAGCTCGGCGACGGTCGTGTGGTCGTCCGCCGGGCGGTCGAACGTCGAGGCGATGACCTCGCCCTTGACCGTCCGCTGCATGTCGGTGACCTCTTCGGGCCGCTCGTCGACGAGCACGACCATGAGGTGGACCTCAGGGTTGTTCGTCGTGATCGCGTTCGCGATCGCCTGGAGCACGAGCGTCTTGCCCGCCTTGGGCGGCGAGACGATGAGCCCGCGCTGACCCTTGCCGATCGGTGCCACGAGGTCGATGACGCGCGTCGTGAGCGTCCGCTCGTCCGTCTCGAGCCGGAGGCGGTCCTGCGGGTAGAGCGGGGTGAGCTTGCCGAAGTCGGGGCGGTTGCGCGCCTCATCGGGGCTCATGCCGTTGACCTGGTCGAGGCGGACGAGCGCGTTGAACTTCGCGTTGCGGCCCTGGCCGTGGTTCTGCGTCTCGCCCTCGCGGGGCTGGCGCACGGCACCGACGATCGCGTCGCCCTTGCGCAGACCGGCCTTCTTCACCTGGTTCATCGCGACGTAGACGTCGTTGTCGCCAGGGAGGTAGCCCGAGGTCCGCACGAAGGCGTAGTTGTCCTTGATGTCGAGGATGCCCGCGACGGGGAGCAGGACGTCGTCCTCGGTCACATCGACCTCGTCGTAGGGCAGGTCACCGGCGCCCGTGCCGCGACGCCGCTTGTTGCGGTCGCGCTGCCGGTCCCGGTTGCGGCGGCGACGGCCGCCGCGCTCCTCGTCCTCGTCCCGGCGCTGAGCGGACGCATTGCCCTGGCCCTGGGACTGGCCCTGCGACTGGCCCGTCGCCTGGGTCGCGTCCTGACTCTGGTTCTGGGTCTGGTTCTGCCGCTCCCGCTGACGCTCCACGCGCTCGCCGCGCTCCGCACGGGTGCCCCGCTCGGGCCGGTCGCCGCGCTCGCCCCGCTCGGCACGGGAGTCGTCGCCCGGACGGTCGTCTGCAGCGTCGGCCGACGTCGGCTCACCCGCTGCGG
>JAFABT010000111.1 GCA_023425905.1 Actinomycetes bacterium
ATCAGGGTGCTCGTGGTCGACGACTCCGTCGTCGTCCGCCGGCTCGTCGCCGACGCCCTGTCCTCCGACCCCGCGATCGAGGTCGTCGCGGTCGCCGCGAACGGCAAGATCGGCGTCGACAAGGCGCGGGCGCTCGACCCCGACCTCGTGACGATGGACATCGAGATGCCCGTCATGGACGGGATCGAGGCCGTCTCGACGCTGCGACGCTCCGGCTGGACCAAGCCGATCATCATGTTCTCGACGCTCACCGAGCGTGGTGCGTCGGCGACGCTCGACGCGCTCGCCGCGGGCGCGACCGACTACGTGACGAAGCCGTCGAACGTCGGCAGCGTCCAGCAGTCGCTCCAGTCAGTCGCCGAGCAGCTCCTCCCGCGCATCCGGTCGCTCGTGCCGCACCGGGGCCACGACGCCCCCCCGCGCCCGAGGCCGACGGGGCCGACCTCGTCCTCGCCCGCCGCCCAGGGGCTCTCCGCCCGGGTGCAGGGCGCGTTCGCGGCAGCGGGCCTGCACGGCGTGCGTTCCGCGATGCCGCACGGTCCCGTGCAGCTCCGTCCCCGCCCTGAGGCCGGCAGCCGCCACACCCGCGCCGTCATCGTCGGCTCGTCGACCGGCGGTCCCGAGGCACTCTCGAAGCTCGTCCGCTCCCTCGACGAGCCGCTCCCCGTGCCCGTCGTCATCGTCCAGCACATGCCGCCGGTGTTCACGACGCAGCTCGCGCTCCGGCTCGACCGCATGGGTCCGAGCACCGTCGTCGAGGCCGTCGCCGGCGTCGAGCTCGAGCCCGGCACGATCTACATCGCCCCGGGGGACCACCACCTCATGCTCCGACCGTCCGCCTCGGGCGCTCGTACCGCGATCGACCAGGGACCTCCCGTGAACTACTGCCGCCCCTCCGTCGACGTGATGTTCCGCTCCGCGGTCGAGGTCTACAAGGGCGACCTCCTCGCCGTCATGCTCACCGGCATGGGCGCCGACGGGCGCTCGGGCACCGAGGACGTCGTCACGGCGGGCGGGGTCGTCCTCGCGCAGGACGAGGGCTCGTCCGTCGTGTGGGGCATGCCGGGCGCTGTCGCGTCCGCAGGCCTCGCGCACCGCGTGCTCCCGATCGACGAGATCGGCCCCGCGATCGTCCGTGAGGTCGCCGCATGAGGGCCGACACGTTCCGGTACGTCGCGGACCTCGTCCGGCTGCGGTCGGCGATCCAGCTCGAGGCAGGCAAGGAGTACCTCGTCGAGTCACGGCTCGGGCCGCTCGCCCGCCGCGTCGGCTCCGCCGACATCGACGCCCTGGTCGACGCCGTGCGCGCCGCACCCGACGGCCCGTGGGCCGACGCGGTCGTCGAGGCGCTCACGACCAACGAGACCTCGTGGTTCCGCGACGCCCAGCCCTTCGACGCCCTCATCGACATCGTCGTGCCGAGCCTCGTCGAGCAGCGCACGACGCGCGAGCCGCTGCGGTTCTGGTCCGCCGCGTGCTCGAGCGGCCAGGAGCCGTACTCGATCGCGATGACGATGGCCCAGAACGCCCCCCACGTCGAGCACCGCATCCTCGCGACCGACCTGTCGCGCGAGATGGTCGAGCGCACCCGCCTGGGCCAGTACACGCAGCTCGAGATGAACCGCGGCCTGCCCGTCACCCACCTGCTGTCCCACTTCACCCGACGCGGGGCCTCGTGGGAGATCAACGAGGAGATGCGCTCCCGGGTCGACGTCCGGCAGCACAACCTGCTCGACCAGCCGCCGTGGGGCGGCCCCTTCGACGTCGTGTTCCTGCGCAACGTCCTCATCTACTTCGACCTCGAGACCAAGCGGGACATCCTCCGCAAGGTCCAGAAGGTCCTCAGGCCCGGCGGCTTCCTGCTGCTGGGCGCCGCCGAGACCACCATCGGCATCGACGACGCCTGGAGCCGGGTCCCGACCGGCCGAGGGTCCATCTACCAGGCAAGCGCACGGAGGGCAGCATGAAGGCACTCGTCATCGACGACTCTCGGGTCATGCGCAAGATCATCGGGCGGATCCTCACCCCGCTCGGGTTCCAGGTGCTCGAGGCGGGCGACGGGCAGGAGGGTCTCGACGTGCTCGGGGACAACACCGACGTCACCCTCGCCTGCATCGACTGGAACATGCCTGTGATGAACGGCCTCGACTTCGTCAAGGCCGTGCGGAACGAGCGGGACCTCTCCGACGTCACTCTCATGATGGTGACGACCGAGAGCGAGCAGGGTCAGATCGTCCGGGCACTCGCCGCGGGCGCGCACGAGTACGTCATCAAGCCATTCACGGCTGAGGCGATCGAAGAGAAGCTCCAGCTCCTCGGGCTGGTCAGCCGGGAGGAGATGGCATGAGTCTGGACATCGACGTGGAGGCCTTCGCGGGGTCGGACCCGATCTTCGCGATCGCCGAGGAGGTGTTCACCGCGATGATCGACGGTGAGCCCGGCCACGTGCAGCACTGGGACGGCGACGACCCGACGATCCCCGACGCGGTCCACGCGTGGGTCGACGTGCGGGGCCCGTACTCGGGCCGCGTCGTCCTCACGGCGCCCCGTCCGACGGTCGACTCGCTCACCCGGGCGCTGCTCGGGATGGACGAGGACGAGGCCGTCGGGGAGGCTGACATGGTCGACGCGTTCGGCGAGGTCGCGAACGTCGTCGGCGGCAACATCAAGGCCCTCGTCCAGGACGAGTCGCTGCTGTCGCTGCCGGAGGTCGCGGTCGAGCACCCGGAGCCGGGTATCGACGGCCGGCTCTACTCGCTCGCGCTCGACTGGCGCACGCAGCCCATCATCGTCGGCCTCTGGGCCCTCCCGGACGCCTGAACCGTCCCCAACGAGAAAGGAGCGTGCGATGCGAGTCATCGTCGCCGACGACAGCCGTGTCATGCGGCAGATCGTCATCCGGACCCTGCGGCAGGCGGGGTACGACTGGTGGGACATCGAGGAGGCGGGAGACGGCAAGGCCGCTCTCGACATGATCGTCGCGAACCCGCCCGCCCTCGTCCTCTCGGACTGGAACATGCCCGAGATGACGGGCATCGAGCTGCTCCGTGCGATGAACGAGCAGGGCATCGAGGTGCCGCTCGGCTTCGTCACGTCGGAGGGCTCGGCGGAGATGCGTGGTCAGGCGGAGGAGGCCGGCGCGCTGTTCCTCATCGCAAAGCCGTTCACCGCCGACGTGTTCCGCGACACGATCGACCCGTTCATCGGATGATGGACGGATGAACCCGACGCCCCTCCCTCAGCCGCTCGAGGTGCGAGAGCTCCTCGAGGGGCTCTTCGCACGCCCGGTGACGACGACGGTCGTCACGACCAAGGTCGACCCGCTCATGCACCCGGGGGCCGTCGTCGGGGTCTACACCGACGACACGCTCGCGCTCAAGGCGATCATGGCGTTCGACGTGCCGCTCGCCGCGTACGCGGGTGCCGCGATCGCGCTCATGGCGCCCGCGGTCGCGTCGAAGGCGGTCGAGTCGGGCCTGCTCTCACCGCAGCTGTTCGACAACACCGCGGAGATCCTCAACGTGGCCGCGTCGCTGTTCAACGCCGACGGGGCCCCGCACCTGCGGCTCTACCAGACCTTCGCGCCGCGGGAGACGCTCCCGGGCGACGCCCAGCGGATGATGCGCGCCTTCGTGCGTCGCCTCGACGTCGAGGTCGAGATCTCGGGCTACGGCACGGGGCAGGCGTCGCTGCTCGCGATCTGAGGCACGTCGAACGCCCGCGTCGCGCCTCACGGCGTGACGCGGGCGTCGTCGTCCCTGCTCAGTGCGTCGGGTGGTAGCCCCAGTGCCACGGCTCGCGCGGCACGTCCTCGACGAAGCCGAACTCGCCGGCGTTCTCCCGCATCCACGCCTGGGCCTTGGAGTCGAGCCGCAGGTCGAGGGCCATGCCCCAGCCGTGGTTCGACGTCCCGGGGGCAGCGGCGAGCCCACCCTTGGAGTAGAGGCCCTTGCGACGCACGAGGTCGACCTGCGTCTCGTAGGTCCGGTAGGAATCGGTGATCCCGATCGTCACGCCGTCCTTCTTCGCAGCGGCGCGCAGGGCCTCGAAGGAGCGGGCGGCGGGGGCCCACAGCCGGTGGTCGGAGCCCTCGATCTTCGACAGCACGTCGAGCGGCAGCTTGCCGTTGGGGTGCTGGAGGTACTCGAGGGGCACGTTCTTCGCGTTGACGAGGCTCTTGCCGGAGCCGACCTCGGCGGCGCGCGTCGTCTCCTTGGACGCGGCGCTCCTCTTCGAGCTGTCGAGCGCCGCGGCGAAGTCCATCGCCTGCGCGCTGATCCCGCCGGACGTGTCGGCCCGGACGCCCTGCGGCGGGCCGGAGAGCGCGGAGATCCGCGACTCGATCTGGCCGATGCGTGCGGTCACGCTCGCGATGCCGTCCACCGTGGTGCGGGTCCTTCCCTGCCGACCCGTCCCTGGGCGCGTCGCGGCGCGTCCTGCGCCAGCTCGTTCCACGCCTCATCGGCCGCGACACCGCCGTCGTGAGGGGTTCGGGACCGCCGGAGCGGGGGAGGATGGCCCCATGGCTGCGAACTCCCCCTTCCGTGTCATGACCGTCTGCACCGGCAACATCTGCCGCTCGCCCATGGCGGAGGTCGTCCTCCGCGACCGGCTGCGCGCCGCAGGCCTCGGGCCCGACGTCGTCGTCGTCGACTCGACGGGCGTCACCGACTACGAGGCTGGCAACCCCATGGACCCGCGAGCCGCGCGGGTCCTGCGGACCGCCGGCTACGACGACGACGCGCTCGCGGGCCACGTCGCCCGGCACGCCCTGCGCGAGGACGTCGCCGCGGCGGACCTCGTGCTCGCGATGACGTCGGAGCACGCCCAGGCGCTACGTCACCTGCTCGGCGACCCGGCGGCGCCCGCGGTGCGGATGTACCGGTCCTTCGACCCGGCGGCGCCCGTGGTGACCGACCGCGACTCCGAGCACCTGCTCGATGTGGACGACCCCTGGTACGGCGGGCCGGAGAACTTCGAGCTGTGCCTGGACGAGATCGAGGCAGCGGCCGACGGCGTGGTCGAGCACGTCAGGTCGGCGCTCGCGGACTGAGCGCGGGGCTGGGACCGGGAGGTGCGGATGAGGCGGTGGCTGGTCGCGGTGATCGCGGTCGTGGCACTGG
>JAFABT010000023.1 GCA_023425905.1 Actinomycetes bacterium
GCGCCGGCCCGCTCGACCTCGCCGATTCGGACGGGCCGGCGCACTCGCGGGGCGCCGAGCGACGCGGCCGCGTCGGCCCCGCGACCGATCGGGGACACGACTCCCCCGAGGTCCCAGGCCCCGTAGAGCCCGAGGTGGACGCGCAGGTGGCGCTCGTCCCCGTGCTCGGGCGGCGGCCAGAGGCCACCTGAGACACCCGGCGACAGCGGCGCGGCTGGCGGCCGGAACGTGACGAGCAGGTGCTTGCCGAGCGCCCACGCGTCTGCCATGCGCATCCCGTCGAGCAGCGCCGCCCCCGCGGAGAACCGCCCCTGAGGGGAGCTCACCGCGAGGACGTGCCCGACGAGGTCGGCCTGCATCTGGAGCGCGACGCGATGGACGGTGTGGCCTTCAGGCATGGCACCACCCTAGGGACGGTGGCACGCGGTCAGCGCGCGAGGACCGCCTGCGCCGACGTCGTGCCCGCGACGTCGAGCGTCACGGTCGCGGTGGCCCCGTCGCCCGCGGTGACGTCGTAGTCGCCGAGCCAGCCGGTGACGGTGACGCGCCCCGCGTCGTCGGTGCGCATGGTCGTCGGTGCGAGCCACCACTCGCCCTTGACCAGGTCGATCATCGCGTCGTACGCGGGCTTGGGGGTGCCGTCGGCGCGGACGAGGCCGCCCGGGGCGCCGAGCCACATGCCGTCGTCGGACAGCCCCCAGTAGGTGACGGAGCCGACCGAGGGGTGCGAGGCGAGCGTCCGGTAGTGGCGGAGCATCTCCTCAGCCTGGCGCTCCTCACCCTCGGGGGTGCTCGGCCACACGTCGGGCCGGTAGTCGTTGAGGTCCTTGATGTGGGCGGGCATGAGGTCGCCCGAGAGCAGCGACGTCTCCGTCATGTGCAGCGGCAGGCCGTAGCGCGAGAACCGCTCGAGGACGCCGAGGGTCTTCTCCTCACCCCAGTAGCCCTGGTGCATGTGGCTCTGCAGGCCGATCGCGTCGACCTGGATGCCCGCCTCGAGGACGCCCTCGATGAGGCACTCGTAGGCGGTCGACATGTCGAAGTCGTTGAGGAGGAGGGTCGCGCGCGGGTTCGTCGCCCGGGCCTCGTCGAAGGCCATACGGATCATCGCGATGCGGCCGACCTTGCGGGCGAGGCGCGTGATTCCGTTGTCGCCGTTGGCGAACACCGGCATGATGACGACCTCGTTGATCGCGTCCCACGTGTCGACGAGGCCGTCGAACTCGGCGACGTCGCGGCGGATGCGCTCGCGCTGGACGCGCTCGATCTCCTCGGTGTCGAGGTCGAGCAGCCAGTCGGGCTGGACGGTGTGCCACACGAGCGGGTGCCCCTTGACCGAGACGCCGCGGTCGCGGAACCACTCGGCGGTCTTGCGGAGCCGGGTGGTGTCGGGCTTGCCGCGCTCGGGCTCGAAGGCGCCCCAGTAGAACGGCAGCGTCGCGGAGTTGTAGAGCGCGAGCCACTGCTCGGCGAGCTCGTCGAGCCGGCCGGTCGCGGCGTCGACGGGCCCGCTGCTCGACTCCTCACCGTTGGCGAGGGCCACCATGTCGAAGCCGATGTTGCCGAACCCGAAGGCGTGCCGACGCTGGGCGACGGTGACCTCAGCACCCGCGAGCGGCGCCCCGTCGGGACCGATCACGGTGACGGTCGCCTCCGTGCGGCGGTGGCGCATCGAGGCGTCGGGGCTGGGGCTGGTGTGCATCGGTCGGGCTCCTGGGACGTGGTGCGGGTGGGGTGCGCGGCGCAGTTCGGAGTGTCGCGCGGGACCAAGCCTCCCACGTCCGGGGCCACCTTCGAAAACGTTATCGAACCCGGGAGCGGGTCATTTCTGGCCGCCCAGCTCTTCCCCGACGAGGGCGAGCGCGCGGGCCGCAGGCAGGCCGAGCTCCTGCGCTCGCCGGAGGTACGCGCGAGCGGCGATCCGGGCCTCGCGCTCGGCGTCCTCACCGCGCCGGGCGACGAAGGTGCCGTGCCGGCCGCGGGTCTCGACGACCCCACCCTGCTCGAGCTCGCGGTAGGCGCGGGCCACGGTGTTCGCCGCGAGGCCGAGATCGTCGGCGAGCCTGCGGACGGTCGGCAGCCGGTGCCCGGGGACGAGGTCGCCGTGCTCGACGAGCGCTTCCACCTGCGCCCGGACCTGCTCGTAGGGCGGCAGCGGGGAGTCGTGGTCGACGACGAGGATCATCGGTCGACCTGCGGCTCGTCCCCGGCGCCCGCGGGCTCGGCCGCGGGTGCTGCGGCAGGCTCGGCCGCGGGCGCTGCGACAGCAGCCGCCACCGGCGCGGGCCACAGCCGCTTGCGGAACCACCGGTGGGGCTGCGTCGCGAGCGACCACACGACGCCGACCGCGAGCATCGCCATGAGCAGTCCGCCGACGCCCGTGACGACGCCGACCGCGGGGTTCGCGGGCCAGCCACCCTCGAGCCGGTCGCCGAGGAAGCCGAGCATCCCGAACGGCACGTAGACCGAGGTGATGAGACCCGCGGTGACGACGTCGCGGAGAGTGCGGGCCCGGACGGCGTCGTCCCACGCGAGCTCGAGCTGGCTCGTGGCGACCTGACGCTGCCGGAGGACGGCACGGGACGCCAGCTCGACGAGCCCGACGACGCCCGCGAGGGCCGCCACGCCGCCAGCGACGAGGCCCCACGGCACGGGACCGAGGTCGAGGTCACCCGCGCCGTCGAGCGCGACCGGGAGCAGGCAGACGAGGACCGCGACGCCGGCGCCGACCCAGAGCCCTCGACGCTCGACCGGCGCGACGTAGTCGTCGACCGTCGGCTCGGTCGCCCGGGCGACGCGCGCGCCCGAGACCGGGACGGGCCGGGTGGACTCGTACCACCCGACGCCCCCGTAGCCGAGGGCGTGGCCGAAGAAGTAGCCGAGGACGACGACGAGGAGCGGGGTCTGGTCGCCGTCGGTGAAGCCGATCGCCGCGAACACGGCCGTCACGACGAGCACGACGGCGAGACCGCCGAGCGCTCCGACCTGCGCCCGGCGGCCGAGCCGCGCCCCGAGCGCCTCCTCGAGCCCGGGCGGGACGGCGAGGTCGACGCGTCGACCTTCCTTGTGCGCGATCTGACGTCGGGTCGCGGGCCGGCGGTGCTCCGTGATGCTCGCGAGGGTGACGACGACCGCGACGGCGAGCGCGACGACGAGGTTGCCGGGCAGGTCCATGACGGCTCCTTCTGTAGCAGACTTTGTAGCAATGTAGCACTACAAAGATGCGTCGCGTCAACGCCGCTCGTCGACCGACGCGTCCGGCATCCTCGCGGGGCACTCGCCACCCGCCTCGGTCCGCAGCTCGAAGTGCCAGGGCTCGTTGTCGTAGACCTGGCACAGGCCCCATCGGGCGCCGTGCTCCACGAGCCACTCGCGGCCTTCCGCAGGACCGACGTCGACCGCCCGCCCTCGCACGTGCGGGGAGCGGTCGGCCGGGAGCACCCACCGGGGTGCGTCGTCCGCGCCGTGCTCGTCGACGGCCTCCGCATAGAGCGCGTCCTGCTCGGCTGCGGTCCGCAGCCCGGACGTCACGGTGAGCTCGACCCCGTCCTCGGCGGCCTGCGCCTGCGCGTCACCGATCGCGGAGGCGAGCCGAGGGTCGAGCCGGGGCTCGCCTTCGCCGCTGTAGCCCTGCAC
>JAFABT010000278.1 GCA_023425905.1 Actinomycetes bacterium
GAGCTGGCGCGCCGCACCGAGCAGCTCCTCGCCGCGGCGCAGGAGGCCGAGGCCGTTCGCCGCGCGACTCCGGTCGACCTCGACGCGGTTCGGCTGCGCCGGGCGACGATGCGCGAGGACCGTGTGCGTCGCCGTGCGCGGCGCCACGAACGGCATCTCGCGACCCGCGAGGGCTGGCGCGACTACTGGCGCTGAGCCCTGCGGCAGGTGATGATCCACCGCCACTGCTGGCCGCAGCCATGCGACGTGGCGGACTACGATGAGCACGCCCAAGGACCTGGAGGCCTCACGATGTTCGGTGGAAGACTCGGCCCGACCGAGCTGATCATCATCCTGGTGATCGTGCTGCTGCTCTTTGGCGCACGCAAGCTTCCCGACCTTGCCAAGAGCGTCGGCAGCTCGCTCAAGATCTTCAAGCGCGAGCTCAAGGACCCTGAGACACCCGCCGCATCGCCGGACGCGCCGGCTGCGCCGCCCGCCCCCGTGGTGCCGTCACCGGACGCCGCCGACCCCGACGGCCGGTCGCGTCCCGCCGAGTGAACGACGCCCGGGCCACGACGACGCCGGGTCCCACGCCAGTCAGGCGCCCCGGCCGGCGTTGGTCGCGGCGCCGCCGGCCGTCAGATGGCCGGATGCCGCTGCGCGAGCACGTGCGTGAGCTGCGCAACCGCGTGCTGCTCTCCGCAGCCGGCGTCGTCGCCGGGGCCGTCCTGGGGTGGATCTGGTACCCGGAGATCTTCGCCGCCCTTCAGGACCCGATCGTCGACATCGCGCGCGAGCGCGGCCAGGACGTCCTGCTCAACTTCAGCGGGGTCGGCACCGCGCTGACGATGCAGATCCAGATCGCGCTGTTCGCAGGGGCGCTGCTCGCAAGCCCCTGGTGGATCTACCAGCTGTGGGCGTTCGTCACGCCGGGCCTGACGCGGTCTGAGCGCCGGTACACGCTGGGGTTCCTGCTCGCGGGGATCCCGCTGTTCCTCTCGGGCGCCGCGTTGTCCTGGTGGCTCCTGCCGAAGGCCGTGGGGATCCTCACGAGCTTCACCCCGGAGGACTCCGTCAACGTCATCGAGGTGCAGGCGTACCTCGGCTTCATCATGCGGATGGTGCTCGCGTTCGGTCTCGCCTTCCTCATGCCGGCCGTCATGGTCGCGCTCACCGGCGCGGGGGTGGTGCGCGCACGGACGTGGCTCGTCGGCTGGCGGTGGGCCGTGCTGCTCGCCTTCGTCTTCGGTGCGGTCGCCACCCCGACGGCGGACGCGTACTCGATGTTCGTGCTCGCTGGACCGATCGTCGTGCTCTACTTCGCGGCGTTCGGTGTCGGCACGCTCCTCGACCGTCGGCGCGACCGGCGGGCGGCGCTCCGCGAGGAGGCGGTCCGGCGCATGGCCGACGGGACGGACGGCGACGAGCGATGAGGCGGATCGGGCTCGTCGTCAACCCCGCGGCCGGTGGCGGGGCGGCTGACCGGGCCGGTGCACGCGCCCAGGAAGAGCTGCTCGCGCGAGGGTTCGCCGTCGACGTCATCCACGGGGGCGACCTCGCTGAGGCGACGACGCTCACGCGGGAGGCGGTGGTCGGTGGGCTCGACGCGCTCGTCGTCGTGGGCGGGGACGGGATGGTCCACCTCGGCGTCAACGCGGTCGCCGAGACGACGCTCCCGCTCGGGATCGTCGCGGCGGGCACGGGGAACGACACGGCGCACAGCCTCGGGCTTCCGGTGCACGACCCGGTCGCGGCGGTCGCCGTCATCGACACGGGCCTTCGGCTCGGACCACGGCGGGTCGACGCGGGAACCGTGCGCCCTGCCGGGCACTCGAGCCACGAGTGGTTCGCCGGCATCGTCTCGTGCGGGTTCGACGCGGCCGTCAACGCGCGCACGAACGAGCTGACGTGGCCGGGCGGATCGCTGCGGTACGTGCGCGGCCTCCTCCAGGAGCTGCGCGTGCACCGCTCCTACGGCTACCGCATCACGCTCGACGACCTCGTGTGGGAGTCGGCCGGCGTGCTCGTGGCAGTTGCGAACGCCCCCCGATTCGGTGGCGGGTTCCTCATCGCGCCCGACGCCCAGCTCGACGACGGGCTGCTCGACGTCGTCCTCGCCGGACCGGCAACCCGCACGCAGCTCGTGTCGGTGCTCCCCAGGGTGCTGCGGGGGACCCACGTGAGCCATCCGCTCGTCAAGGTCTTCCGGTCGCGTCGGGTGACCGTCGAGCTCGCCCCGCACCTCGGGCCCGCGCCCAAGGCCGCGTTCGCTGACGGCGAACGGCTCGGTCCGCTCGCGCTCGAGATCGAGGTCCGGCCTGGCGCGCTGCGTGTGCTGGCATAGGTTCGGACGATGACCTCCCGCGCCGTCGACGAGCTCCTCAGGACGTTCAGGGCGGGCCTGGACTTCGACCTCGACGACTTCCAGGTCCGCGGCTGCACCGCCCTCGCCCAGGGGCGCGGCGTGCTCGTCGCCGCCCCGACGGGCGCCGGCAAGACCGTCGTCGGCGAGTTCGCGGTCCACCTCGCGCTCACCCAGGGCCGCAAGGCCTTCTACACGACGCCCATCAAGGCGCTGAGCAACCAGAAGTACTCCGACCTCGTCCGGCGTCACGGTGCCAGCCAGGTCGGCCTGCTCACGGGCGACACCTCGATCAATCCGGAGGCGCCCGTCGTCGTCATGACGACGGAGGTGCTGCGCAACATGCTCTATGCGGGCTCACGCACCCTCGACTCGCTCGGCTTCGTCGTCATGGACGAGGTCCACTACCTCGCCGACCGGTTCCGCGGGCCGGTGTGGGAAGAGGTGATCCTTCACCTCCCCGCGGACGTCCAGATCGCCTCGTTGTCCGCGACGGTCTCGAACGCAGAGGAGTTTGGCGACTGGCTCGAGCTCGTGCGCGGCGACACGATCGTCGTCGTGAGCGAGCATCGCCCCGTGCCGCTCGGCCAGCACGTCCTCACCCGGGACGACCTCCACGACCTCTACGCGCGTCACGTCGACCCCACCGACCCCGGCGTCGACCCGCCGATCAACCCCGAGCTGCTCGCTGCGCTGCGT
>JAFABT010000323.1 GCA_023425905.1 Actinomycetes bacterium
GGACGTCGGTGAGGTCGGTGAGGTCGCCGTCCTGAGCACGCCACCACACGATCGAGGCGTCCGCGACGTCGTCGTGCTCCTCGTCGACGAGCTCCTCGCCCGTGAGCGCTTCGACTGCGGCGCGGAGGTCGTCGTCGACGTCCTCGTCCCAGCCGAACTCCTGGACCACGGCACCCGTGGTCAGACCAAGCTTGCTCGCACCGGCGGCAGCGCTCTCGGCCCCGGCGTTCGCGGTGGCTCCCACGTCAGACCGTCCCCTTCTTCTCATTCACAGCTCGTCACCAGGCCTCGTCCGAACGGACCTGTGTGGGCAAACGCTAGCCCACCATGGCGCCGTGCTCGTGACAAGCGCCACAGGTCGGTGCGCGCGGGACTCGTCATCGAGCCGTTTCACACGGGCGTCGAGGCCCGGACGTGGCCATGAGCACACTCCTCGGTGTGACTTTCCGGGCCGTGACGACCGACAATGGTCCCTGGACGCCGCGCACGCCGACCTGGACGAGTGCGACACCCTGAGGAGCCTCGGGTCCATCGACCCCTGCACGTCAACGACGGAGTGAGGAGCACTGTGGCTGCGTACAACGAGTCCGGCCCGCTGATCAACGGCCTGCTGAGCCAGGTACCGGACTTCGACCCGGCGGAGACCGCGGAGTGGGTCGAGGCCCTGGACGGCCTCATCGACGACCGCGGCGGCCCGCGCGCCCGGTACGTCCTGCTGAGCCTGCTCAAGCGGGCGCGCGAGCGTTCCGTGTCGGTGCCGCAGCAGTTCGCGACGCCGTACGTCAACACGATCGGCGTGCACGACGAGCCGTACTTCCCCGGTGACGAGGCGCTCGAGCGCAAGTACCGTGCGTGGATCCGCTGGAACGCCGCCGTCATAGTGACGCGCGCGCAGCGTCCCGGCGTCGGCGTCGGGGGGCACATCTCCTCCTACGCGTCGGTCGCGACGCTCTACGAGGTCGGCCTCAACCACTTCTTCCGTGGCAAGGACCACCCGGGCGGGGGCGACCAGGTCTTCTTCCAGGGTCACGCCTCCCCGGGCATCTATGCCCGCGCGCTCCTCGAGGGTCGGCTCAGCGAGCACCAGCTCGACGGTTTCCGTCAGGAGCTCTCCCACCCGGGTGGCGGCCTGCCGTCCTACCCGCACCCGCGCCTCGCGCCGGACCTGTGGGAGTTCCCGACGGTCTCGATGGGCCTGGGCCCGTCGTCGGCGATCTACCAGGCGTGGACGAACCGCTACCTCCACCTGCGCGGCATCAAGGACACCTCCCAGCAGCACGTCTGGGCGTTCCTCGGCGACGGCGAGATGGACGAGCCCGAGTCCCGCGGCATGCTCCAGCACGCCGCGCAGCAGCAGCTCGACAACCTCACGTTCGTCGTCAACTGCAACCTGCAGCGTCTCGACGGGCCGGTGCGTGGCAACGGCAAGATCATCCAGGAGCTCGAGGCCCAGTTCCGCGGCGCCGGATGGAACGTCATCAAGGTCATCTGGGGCCGCGAGTGGGACGTCCTGCTCAACGCCGACAAGGACCGCGCGCTCGTCAACCTCATGAACGCGACGCCGGACGGCGACTACCAGACGTACAAGGCCAACGACGGCGCGTTCGTCCGCGAGCACTTCTTCGGGCGCGACCCGCGCACCAAGGCGCTCGTCGAGAACATGACCGACGACGAGATCTGGGCGCTCAAGCGCGGCGGGCACGACTACCGCAAGATCTACGCCGCCTACGCGGCCGCGATGGCGCACACGGGCCAGCCGACGGTCATCCTCGCGCACACGATCAAGGGCTACGGCCTCGGCTCGGGCTTCGCGGGTCGCAACTCGACCCACCAGATGAAGAAGCTCAAGAACGCCGACCTCAAGGCGCTGCGCGACTCGCTGCACATCCCGATCTCCGACGAGCAGATCGACGCCGACCCCTACCTGCCGCCGTACTACAACCCGGGTCCCGAGGACCCGACGATCCGGTACATGGTGGACCGGCGTCGCGCGCTCGGCGGGTTCGTCCCCGAGCGCCGGGATTCGCACACGCCGGTCACCCTCCCGGGCGACAAGACGTACGAGCTGCTCGCCAAGGGGTCGGGCAGCCAGGAGGTCGCCACGACGATGGCGCTCGTCCGGCTGTTCAAGGACCTCGTCAAGGACAAGGAGTTCGGGCACCGCATCGTCCCGATCATCCCGGACGAGGCCCGGACCTTCGGGCTCGACGCGATCTTCCCGAGCGCGAAGATCTTCAACACGCTCGGCCAGAACTACATGGCCGTCGACCGCGAGCTCATGCTCTCCTACAAGGAGTCCGAGGCCGGTCAGATCATGCACACCGGGATCAACGAGGCCGGCTCGGCCTCCGCGTTCCAGGCCGTCGGCACGTCGTACGCGACGCATGGCGAGCCCCTCGTGCCGTTCTACTTCTACTACTCGATGTTCGGGTTCCAGCGCACGGGCGACCAGTTCTGGGCCGCAGGCGACCAGATGACGCGAGGATTCCTCATCGGGGCCACCGCGGGTCGGACAACGCTCACCGGTGAGGGTCTGCAGCACGCCGACGGCCACTCCCCGCTGCTCGCCGGGACCATGCCGCACGTCGTCCACTACGACCCGGCCTACGGCTACGAGATCCGTCACATCGTCAAGGACGGCCTCAAGCGGATGTACGACGAGGCCGACTCGCGCGACCCGAACGTCATCTACTACCTCACGGTCTACAACGAGCCGATGCTCCAGCCGGCTGAGCCGGAGGACGTCGACGTCGAGGGCATCCTGCGTGGCATCCACCTCGTGTCCCCCGCGACGGGCGCCGGGCACAAGGCGCAGATCCTCGCCTCCGGCGTAGCCGTGGCGTGGGCACTCGAAGCCAAGGAGCTGCTCGCGAAGGACTGGGGCGTCGACGCCGCGGTGTGGTCCGTGACGAGCTGGCTCGAGCTGCGACGCGACGGCCTCGCCGCCGAGCAGCAGAGCTTCCTCGACCCGGGCGCCGGGCCGCGCAAGGCGTACCTCACCCAGCGCCTCGAGGGCGCGGAGGGGCCGTTCGTCGCGACGACGGACTACGACCACCTCGTGGCCGATCAGGTCCGCCAGTGGGTGCCCGGCGACTATGCGACGCTCGGCGCCGACGGTTTCGGGTTCTCCGACACCCGCCCCGCCGTCCGTCGCCACTTCAAGATCGACGGCCCGTCGACCGCGGTGCGCGTGCTGCAGCGCCTCGCGCTGCAGGGCAAGATCTCGCCGGACGTCCCGGCCCGCGCGATCGAGCAGTACCGCCTGCACGACGTGACGGCCGGCACGTCGGGCAACTTCGGTGGCGACTCCTGACGGTCGTCTCGGCATGACGACGGCCCCGGACCATCTGGTCCGGGGCCGTCGTCATGCGTGCGGCAGTGGAGCGGCTCGCCACGTCGGGTGCGGCGGACCTGCGCTCAGGTCCCTGCGATGTGCTGGTGCGCCGCCGAGACGAGAGGCTCGAGCTCCCCGCGCAGGCGCTGCGCCTCTGCCGGTGAGCTGTTGCTGAGCGTCGTGGCCAGGTGCTGCTTGGCCTCGAGCGGTCGGTCGGCCTCGAGGGCCGCGAGCACGAGCAGACGACCCACGTCCGCGCCCTGTTCGAGGGGCCGCCAGTGCGCCACCCCGAGCCCGAGGGCCTCAGCCGGGAGACCTGCGTCCCGCAGCACCGCGAGACCCTGGACGAGCGCGACCCCGGAGGCGTCACGGTCGATCGCCGTCTGCAACCGTCGCAGCGCGCCCTCGTGGTCGTCGTGGATCGAGAGCCGGGCGAGTTCGATGAGCGGGAACCATGCCTTGGGGTGGCCGGCGAACTCCTCGCCGAGCGACCAGACCGCGAGATCAGCGGCTCTGCGCACCTCGGAGGGGTC
Organism: Actinomycetes bacterium; assembly: GCA_023425905.1. Taxonomy (GTDB): domain Bacteria; phylum Actinomycetota; class Actinomycetes; order Actinomycetales; family Cellulomonadaceae; genus JAFABT01. The sequence continues at coordinate 3,868 of JAFABT010000323.1, forward strand.
TGCCGGTGCGGCGAGAGGGTCGTCGTGGCTTCCCGCCTCCGCGGTGCGTCGTCGCACGATCCGGGCCAGCGCGTCAAAGGCCTCGATGTCGTTCGGGTTGCGCACGAGGGCGGCGCGCAGCGCGTCCTCCTGCGGCACGTCGCCGTGCAGCGAGCCGCTGCTCGGCCGTCGCTCACCGATCCGAGAACCCTTGAACGGACGTCGGACCATTGTGCGCAAACGGGGGAAGATACCCATGCACCGACTCTATCGGGCCTTGCACCCGGGCGTCGGGCGTCTCACGGCTTTGTCGACTCCCGACAACGACCGCCCTATGCTCACCCTCGTGGCCCAGACCTCTCCGGCACCTCCGCCCGCCTCCGAGAACGCTCGGAGCTCCGAGACAGCTCGGCGCGTGCGCGACAGCGGCGGCGTGCTGTCGGCGGCGGCGCTCCGACGGCTCGAGGAGGAGCTCCCGTGGTACCGGGCGCTACCGGCTGAGGACCGCTCGTGGCTCGGCCTCGTCGCCCAGGCCGGCATCAACGCGTTCATCACGTGGTACGCCGACCAGACCTCGACCCCGAGCGGGGTCAACGAGATCTTCACCGCCGCGCCCCCGGAGCTCACGCGCTCGATCACGCTCGAGAACACGCTTCAGCTCGTCCGCGTCGTCGTCGGGGTCGTCGAGGCGTACACGCACCAGCTTGCGGCGCCCGGTCACGAGCGCGACCTGCGCGAGGCCGTGCTGCTCTACAGCCGCGAGGTCGCGTTCTCCGCGGCCACGGTCTATGCGCGGGCGGCCGAGATGCGCGGGGCGTGGGACGCCCGACTCGAGGCGCTCGTCGTCGATGCGCTCGTCCGCGGTGACGTCGACGACTCCATCAGGTCCCGCGTCGCGGCCCTGGGCTGGTCCGACCGGGGCTCCTGCCTCGTCATGGTGGGGACGGTCGGCCACGACGACGACGAGCAGCGGGCGCGCGACCTGCGCCGCGCGACCCGGCGCGCCGCCGACGACACCCTCGTCGGCGTGCAGGGCGACCGTCTCATCGTCGTGCTGGGCGGCCGCGGCGACCTGCGTGCGGC
>JAFABT010000331.1 GCA_023425905.1 Actinomycetes bacterium
TTTCCGTCGGGAAGCGTCGGCGCCGCTCGAGGCTCGACTCGACCCCGCCGAGGCTCGTCGCGGGAACCCAGAGGCGCACCGACTCGGCGACCGCGTCCGCGGCCGACACCCCGCCGCGCGGACGCAGGCCGAGGATCGAGCCGTAGCCGCCCATGAGGCGGGTCGCCCGCTCGTGACCGGGGTCCTGCGGCAGCGACGGGTGGCGCACCTCGGCGACGTGAGGATGGGTGGCGAGCCGGCGCGCGAGCTCTGCCGCCGTCTGCTGCGACCGCTCGACGCGGAGGGCGAGCGTGCGCAGGCCGCGCAGCGCGAGCCACACCTCCCACGGGCCTGCGATGGCCCCGTGGACCGTGCGGTACGCGAGCAGCCGCGCGTGGAGCCCCGGGTCGGAGGTCACGGTCGCGCCGAGGACGACGTCGGAGTGGCCCGCGAGGTACTTCGTCACGGAGTGGACGACGACGTCCGCCCCGTGGTCGAGGGGGCGTTGGACGAGCGGCGTCGCGAAGGTGTTGTCGACCGCGACGAGTGCGCCGGTCGCGTGCGCCGCCTCGACGAGCGCGGGAAGGTCGGCGACCTCGAGCATGGGGTTCGTGGGGGTCTCGACCCAGAGCATCGTGCGGGCCCCGTGCTCGGCGCCGCCCTCGGCGAGCGCTGCGACGACGGCCGCGGTGTCGTCGATGTCGACCGTGACGACCTCGAGGCCCGTGCGGGTCGCGAGATCGGCGGCGTGGCCGAGTGCTACCTGGTAGGCGTGCCGCGGCAGGACGAGGCGTCCTTCGCGGGGCACGAGGGACATCGCCGCGGCGATCGCGGCCATGCCCGAGCCGAAGACGAGTGCGGGAAGATCAGCGTGCTCGAGGACGCCGAGGGCCTCCTCGAAGGGCTGCCACGTCTCCGTCCCGGCCCGGGAGTAGAACAGCTCGCCCGGTGCGGGCGTCCCGGTCGACACGTAGGTCGAGGACAGCACGACCGCCGGGTTGACGGGGCTGCCCTGAGTCCGGGCCGGCCGGCCGAGGGTGACCGCGAGCGTCGCGGGGGAGAGGTCGTCCGGTGCGGGGTGGGATGCGGTCACGCCCGGCAGGTTACTCCGGTTCAACCCCGGACGACGGGTAGGGTCATCCTCCGATGAACCACAACTCACGCCCCCGCGTCCTCGTCCTGTTCGGCGGTCGTTCCGGAGAGCATGCGATCTCCTGCGTCACCGCCGGCGGCGTGCTCCGAGCGATCGATCGCAGCCGCTACGACGTCATTCCGGTGGGGATCACCCGGTCCGGGCAGTGGGTGCGCGTCGAGGACGACCCCGACCGCTGGGCGCTCGTCGACGGTGTGCTGCCGGAGGTGCCGTCCGCGCCGGCACGCGTCCTGCTCCCCCAGGAGACCGACTCCCGTGACCTCGTCGAGCTGGGCCCGGGCGGGGCCGTCGACCTCGGCACGGTTGACGTCGTCCTGCCGCTGCTCCACGGCCCGTACGGCGAGGACGGCACGATCCAGGGCATGCTCGAGCTCGCCGACATCCGGTACGTCGGCGCGGGGGTGCTCGCGTCCGCGGTGAGCATGGACAAGCACTACATGAAGCTCGTCCTGGCCGGGCAGGGGATCCCGATCGGCCCGTTCACCGTGCTGCGACCGGGCGACTGGGAGCAGCACGAAGCCGCGTGGCTGCAGACGGTCGAGAACCTCGGCCTGCCGCTGTTCGTCAAGCCCGCGCGCGCCGGGTCGAGCCTCGGGATCTCCAAGGTCGACGACCTCGCTGAGCTGCCCGCTGCGATCGAGGAGGCGCGGACCCACGACCCGAAGATCGTCATCGAGGCGGGGATCGTGGGGCGCGAGGTCGAGTGCGCGGTGCTCGGGGGCCGAGGGGGCGCGCGGCCGCGGGCATCCCTGCCGGGAGAGATCACCGTGACGGACCCGCGCCACAGCTTCTACGACTTCGAGGCGAAGTATCTCGACACCGCAGGTGTGGAGCTCAGCTGCCCGACGGACCTGCCGGACGACGTCGTCGCCCGGGTGCAGGAGCTCGCGATCCGCACGTTCGAGGCGGTCGGGTGCGAGGGGCTGGCGCGCGTCGACGTGTTCGTCACGGAGTCGGGAACCGTCGTCGTCAACGAGATCAACACGATGCCCGGGTTCACGCCGTACTCGATGTACCCGTTGCTGTGGGAGCGCAGCGGCATGCCGTACGCCGAGCTCGTCGACGAGCTCATCGCCCTCGCGCTCGAGCGGCCCGTCGGGCTGCGCTGACGCGAGCGCCTCAGAGGCAGGTGCGCGTCGCGTCGACGTGCGCGACCGCGGGATTGAGATCGACGAGGAACGACGTCGACCTCGCGGCGGTGATCGACGCCGGGACGACGACCTCGACGGCGGGGTCGCGGCCGTAGGTCGTGAACACCCAGGACTCGGCGCCGGGGGCGTCGCCCTCCCGGGTCTCGGTGCGCGTGATCCAGTCGACGCTCGTCTCCGGGGTCGCGCCCGCGCTCACGCAGGAGTCGGTCGTCGGCCCGGGGACGGCGACCCCGCAGCGCAGCAC
>JAFABT010000348.1 GCA_023425905.1 Actinomycetes bacterium
CGGCGGGCGAAGAAGCGCTCCCCGCCGCGGACGAGGTAGCCGATGCCCGCCTGGGCCAAGGCCTGCTCGAAGGCCTCCGACTGCGCGTTCGTCCGGTAGAGCACCGCGATCTCGCTCGCGCGCACGCCCTGCGCGAGCAGTGCCGCGACCCGGGCGGCGACACCTGCCGCCTCCGCCTCGTCGTCGTCGAAGGCCGTGCACACGACCTCGGGGCCGTCCGGACGCTGCGCGACGAGCTCAAGCGCGCCGACGCGCCCCGGACCACGCCGCGCGAGCAGCCGGTTGGCGAACGAGACGACCTGCGGCGTCGAGCGATAGTCCCGGACGAGCCGGACCTCACGCGCCCCCGGGTGGGCGTGACGGAAGGTGAGCAGGTGATGCGCGGTCGCGCCCGTGAAGGAGTAGATCGTCTGGCCGGGTCGCCGACGACGCAGATCTCGCTCCGGCCCCCGAGCCACTGGTCGAGCAGGTGCTGCTGCAGCGGCGAGACGTCCTGGTACTCGTCGACGACGAAGCGCCGGTACTGCCGGCGCACCTCGTCAGCGACGTCCCGGCGCGAGGCGAGCACGTCGGACAGCAGCAGCAGGACGTCCTCGAAGTCGACGACCCCCCGCTCCGTCTTCGCGTCCTCGTAGGCCGTCGCGAGCCGCGCGAGCGCGTGCGCGTCGAAGCCCGCGGGCGCCGGTCGCCCGATCGCCTCGGTCGCGCGCACGTAGTCGTCCGGGGCGACGAGGCAGGACTTCGCCCATTCGATCTCGGCGGCGAGGTCGCGGATCGCGAGCCGGTCGACGTCGAGGGAGAGCCGTTGCGCCGCCTCCGCGACGACCTGCGCCTTGTGCTCGAGGACGCGCGGCGGCGCACCCCCGACGACCTTCGGCCAGAAGTACGTGAGCTGCCGCAACGCCACCGAGTGGAAGGTGCGAGCCTGCACCCCGACGACGCCGAGGTCGCGGAGCCGCGTGCGCATCTCCCCCGCGGCCCGCGCCGTGAAGGTCACCGCGAGCACGCTCGTCGGTTGGTACGTGCCCGTGCGCACCCCGTAGGCGATGCGGTGCGTGATCGCGCGCGTCTTGCCCGTCCCCGCACCGGCGAGCACGCAGACGGGACCCGTGAGGGCGAGGGCGACCTCGCGCTGCTCGGGGTCGAGCGCGTCAAGGATCTCGTCGGCGGACATCGCCGCCATCATCGCAGTCCGGCGGACCCGCGAAGACAGCGCCTCGGCCGAGGGGGGCGTGTCGCCTCGCCACGGTCACGCGGCCACGCCGCGGTCACGCTCACCTCGCCGCGATCACGCGGTGGCGCTGGCCTCGAGCCGCGCGACGACGTCCGCGAGCGACGGGTTCGTCGCCGCCGAGCCGTCCGGGAACAGCAGCGTCGGAACCGTCTGGTTGCCGCCGTTGACCTGCTCGACGAAGGCCGCGGCGTCAGGCACCTCTTCGATGTTCACCTCGGTGTAGGCGATGCCCCGCGAGTCGAGCTGGGTCTTGAGGCGGCGGCAGTAGCCGCACCACGTCGTCGAGTACATCGTCACGGCGCCGGGGGCAGGGGCGGGCTGGGTCACGGTCGGGTCGTCCTGTTCTCGTGCGTACGGAGTCGGTGTCACGGGGTTGAACACCGACCGACGCGGGGCTCTTCCCGGGCGCTGTCGACGGCCCGGCCGCACGCGTGCGGCGGCGTCACCGCCAGCCCGGGCCCGCGCCCTCGAGCCAGGCGTCGATCATCCGGCGCGCGACCGAGAGCGCCATCGGCAGCCGCACCTCGTCGCGGGCCACCGCGACCCTGAGGTCCTCACGGCTGAACCAGCGCGCCTCGGTCACCTCGACGCCGTCCGGGCGGAGCTCGGTCGTGAGCGCCTGCGCACGGAAGGCGAGCATGAGCGAGGCAGGGAACGGCCACGGCTGGCTGCCGAGGTACTCGACCGCGCCGATCTCGACCTGCACCTCCTCGGCCACCTCCCGCCGCACCGCCTGCTCGAGGGACTCCCCCGGCTCGACGAAGCCCGCGAGGGTCGACATCCGTGCGGCGGGCCAGTGCGCGGCGTGCGCGAGCAGGAGGCGGTCCGAGTCGTCGAGCACCGCCATGATGACCGCCGGGTCCGTGCGCGGGTACAGGTCGAGCTCGTCGACGACGCACCGGCGGACCCATCCGGCCTGCGCAAGGACGGTCGGCTCGCCGCAGCGCGGGCAGCGCACCGCCGTCGGGTGCCACGCCGCGAGCGCGACGGCCTCGTGGGCAAGGTCGGAGTCGTGCGCGTCGAGCAGATGCCCGGCGTCCCGGAGCCGGACGAGCTCTGCGTCCGAGAGCAGGGGTGCCGCGTCGTCGACCGCGGAGAAGCCCTCGAGGTCCGCACCGGGACGCTCCGCGGGCAGGTCGAGGGCGATGAGCGACCCGTCGGCGTCCTCGCCGAGGAAGTACCACCGACCGAGCACCGCGAGCGTGTCCGGTCCACCCTCACACCTCGCGCCAAGGTCACCGACCGTCGGGGTGGCGAGCCGCATCCTCGCCCCGTCGGGAACGGTCGCGACGCGGTCCTCGCGCACGAGCACGACCCGCGTCGCCGGGTCTGCGCGCAGCAGATCGAGCAACCCCGGCACCGCGCGGCGGTGAGCGGCCCGGTCGACACGGTCGCGGGCAGACGAGGACGGGGCGGTCGGGGCCATGGCGCAACGATACGGATGACGACGACGTCGACGCCGATCGGCAACACACCCCGCGGGCACGGGGGTTTGTCCCGGCGGACGGCTTAGCCTGGCCGCGTGACACGCTCGCCCCTCGCCCTCGCAGCACTGGCCACCGTGGCGGTGCCCGGGCTCGACGTCTACGACGTCCGCCGCCCGACCCGCCCTGGCACCGACCTCGACCGGGCGGTCGTCATCGACGCCGCCGGGACGCGCTGGGTCGTCCGCGCACCGCTGCGGCCGGCCGCGGGTGCCGCTCTCGAGGCCGAGCTCGCGCTGCTCGAGCACATGGCGGAGCACGCCGACTCCGGCACGCTGCCCTTCGACGTGCCGCGCCCCGCTGGCTTCGCGCACCTCCCCGAGGGCGGCCGAGCCGTCGTCCACCGCGAGGTTCCCGGCCGCCCCGTCCGACTCGACGTCCTCGCGGGCGGGCCTGGACTCGCCGCCGAGATCGGTCGCGCCCTCGCGGCCCTCCACGAGCTGCCCGTCTCCGTCGCCGACGCGGCGGGTGTCCCGTCGTACGACGCCCGCGCCTACCGGGAACGACGGCTCGCGGAGGTCGACGACGCCGCACGCACCGGCAAGGTCCCGCCGCTGCTGCTGCGCCGCTGGGAGCGCATGCTCGAAGACGTCTCGATCTGGCGCTTCCAGCCGACGCTCACCCACGGCGACCTCAACGCGGGGCACGTCCTCACGGACGGCGCGCGCGTGACCGGGATCCTCGACTGGGGCGAGGCGAAGGTCGCCGATCCCGCAGACGACCTGTCCTGGCTGCTCGTCGCCGCCCCCACGGACGCGGTCGACTCGATCTGCGAGGCCTACCAGCTGCGGCGCACGGAGCTCAAGGATCCGCACCTCACGACGCGGGCCCTGCTCGCGGGCGAGCTCGCGCTTGCCCGCTGGCTCCTCTACGGCGTGCGAGCGGGCGACGCGGAGATCGTCGCGGACGCCGAGTCGATGCTCGCCGACCTCGCGGAGCACGTGTTCGAGGACGAGTCCGCGCTGGACCCTGAGCCTGTCGTCGAGACGCCCGCGGACGACGAGGGTCGCGCCGACTCGTCCGCGTGGGGTGCTGGTGACGCGGCTGACGGCGTGGCTGACGGCGTGGCCGACGAGCAGGCCGACGAGCAGGCCGACGAGCAGGCCGACGAGGCGAGCGACGACGTCGAGGGGCGCGAAGCCTCCTGAGCCGTCGGTGTGCGCGCCTGGGCGGCGGACACGCGCCGCGGACGTCAGTCGGCTGACGCGTCGACGGCGGTCGCGAGGAGAGCCGCGAGCCTGGCCTCGTCGGGGAGGTCGACCGGCCGCACCGTCCGTCCGGTCGCGACGTAGCAGAACGCGGCGTCGACGTCCTCCAGCGGCACGCCGACGTGGCGCGCCCAGGCGACCCGGTAGACGCCGAGCTGGACGGCCTTGTCCGCGAGCGCGTCCCCCTGCGGCTCGCGGCCCGTCTTCCAATCGACGACGACGTAGCGCCCGTCCGGCTCCTGGAACACCGCGTCGATCCGCGTCTTCACCGTCCGGTCCCCGATGGGTGCGACGACCTCGACCTCGACGGCGACCGGTCGACGGGTCGACCACGTCGAGGAGTAGAAGCCGTCGATGAGCTCCGTGATGCTCAGTTCGTCGGGCACGTCCGGGTCGGCGCTGCCGTCCAGGCCGTCGAGGACCTCCTGGCTGAGCGCGGGGCTGCCGAAGTAGCCCTCGACCCACCGGTGGAACTCGGTGCCCCGGCCTGCGGCCGCCGAGGGACGCCGCGGCACCGGCCGACGGAGGTCGAGCGCGTACGCCTGCGCGTCCTCGTTCCACGCGACCACGGCCGACGCGGACAGCTCGGCGGGGGCGGTGACGACGACCTCACGGTCGCGCGCGCGCTCGTCTCGGGCGCGCCGCTCCGCGAGCAGCACGTCCGTGATCGAGGCCCACGGCCCAGACCTGGCGGCGAGGTCGCGGTCCGGCTCGGTGTCGGGGCCGCCGTGCCCGGCCCCGACC
>JAFABT010000103.1 GCA_023425905.1 Actinomycetes bacterium
GCAGCCCACCGTGACGTCGCGGCGGCGCTCGACGAGGCGGCGGCCGTCGTCCCGCTCGCGAGGACCGCGACGCTCGTCGGGCTGGCCGGCTCGGTGACGACCGTGACCGCGCACGCCCTCGGGCTGCCCGCCTACTCCCGCGAGGCGATCAACGGCACCGTGCTCGGCGTCGAGGCGACGCTCGCGGCGTGCGACGACCTGCTGCACCGCACGCGGGCGCAGCGCGCCGCCCTCGGCTTCATGCACCCCGGGCGCGTCGACGTCATCGGTGCAGGCGCGCTCGTGTGGTCCGAGGTCGTGCGACGAGTGCAGGCCGAGGTCGCGTCCGCCGGCGGGAAGCTCGAGCACGTCGTGACGAGCGAGCACGACATCCTCGACGGGATCGCCCTGAGCGCGGCCGGGCGTGCCTGAGGACGACCGCAGCGGGGCGCAGCGCGCGCTGAGCGACCCGCGCGCCCTGCCCGACCGAGGGAAGCAGCCGCTCGACCCGCCCGGTCCCCGGCTCGACTCGCTCACCGGCCTGCGCTGGTGGGCGGCCTTCGCCGTGTTCGTCCACCACGCCGGAAACCTCGCGCCGCTGCCGATCCAGGAGCACCTGTCCTTCGGGACGTACGGCGTGACGTTCTTCTTCGTCCTGTCGGGCTTCGTCCTCACCTGGTCCGCGCGGACGGACCCCGGGCCGCGGCCGCGGGTGTTCTACTGGCGGCGTTTCGCGCGGATCTACCCCGCGCACCTCGTCGCGCTGCTCCTCGCGATCCCGGTGTTCTACGCCGTCGCCCCGGACCCGGCGCAGTGGTGGGTCAAGCCGCTCGACGTCGGGGTGCTGCTGCTGTCGGTCGTCCTGCTGCAGGGCTGGTGGCGTGATCCGGGGGTGCTCTTCTCTGGGAACCCCGCGGCGTGGACGTTGTCCTGCGAGGCGTTCTTCTACGCGATGCACCCGCTCGTGCACCGCGGGCTGCGCCGGGTGACGCACCGGGGTGCGCTGATCGTCGCGGTAGGGGTCGCCGCCGCGATCCTCCTGCTGCGCGTCGTCGTCCTCGTCGCCCCGGACGGGCCGCTGTCCGCGATGCCGTGGCCCGTGCTGCGGCTCGGCGAGTTCGTCCTCGGGATGGCGCTCGCGCGGGCCGTCCGCCTCGGTTGGCACCCGCGCTGGCACCCGGTCTGGCCTGCGCTCGCCCTCGCCGGCGTGGCCTTCTGGACCGCGACCGCTGAGTCCGTCCAGGGTGAGCTGGGGCTGCTCGGCCTTGTCGTCGGCCCAGAGGCGGTCGCTCCGCGGTTCGCCCCCGAGCTCGTCGTGCTCGCGTGCGCGGGCCTCGTCACGGCGTGCGCGCTGCGCGAGCTCGACGGCGGGGCACGTGTGCTCCGCGGTCGTACCCTCGTCCGGCTCGGCGAGTGGTCGTACGCGTTCTACCTGCTCCACGCGACGGTGATCTACGCCCTCGCCTCGCTGTGCGGCCGCCAGGGCACCGCGTGGGGCAACCTCGGCTGGTTCGTGCTCGCGGCTGGCGTCTCCGTGGCCGCGGCGGCAGCCCTTCACCACGGCGTCGAGAAGCCGCTCGAGCGCCGTCTGCGCCCGCTCGTCGCGTAGAGATCGGCGTGCATCGCGGGCGCGGGTGCGGCCGCCGTGCGCCGCGCCTTCGCGGCGATCTGTCGTGACTCGCGGCGGTATGGCGCGGATCACGCTGGACGGCAGGGTTGCGCCGGGTCGTGCCGAGATACCGTGGAGCCATGCCAACGACCGACATGTCCTCCGTTGACGCTGCCCAGAATCGGGCGGCCATGACCGCCGCCGACCGCGCGCCCCGCCCGCGCAAGGCGCCGCGCGTCCTCGTGCTCGGGGGCGGTTCGGTCGGGCTCTACGCGGCCCACCGGCTGCGCCGCCGCCTCGGTCGTCGCGACGCCGCGATCGTCGTCGTCGACCCCCGTCCGTACATGTCCTACGCGCCGTTCTTCCCTGAGGTGGCCGCCGGGTCGATCGACCCGCGCCACGTCGTCGCGCCGCACCACCGTGCGCTCAAGAACGTCGACACGCTGCTCGGCAAGGTGTCGGAGATCCGGCACGCCGAGCGTCGCGTCGAGATCACCCCGGAGCAGGGCGAGCCGTACTGGGTGACGTACGACCACCTCATCGTCGGCCTCGGATCGGTCGCCCGGACGCTGCCCATCCCCGGTCTGCGCGAGCACGGCATCGGCTTCAAGCACGTCGAGGAGGCCATCGCGCTGCGCAACATGGTCGTCGGCCGCATCGACCTCGCCGCCTCGACGTGGGACCCCGAGCTGCGCCGTCGCCTGCTCACCTTCACCTTCGTCGGCGGCGGCTTTGCAGGCCTCGAGGCGCTCGGCGAGGCCGAGGACATGGCCCGCGCGAAGATCAGGACGTACAAGGGCATGTCCGCCGAGGACCTGCGCTTCGTCCTCGTCGAGGGCTCGCACCGCGTGCTGCCCGAGGTCTCCGAGGAGCTCGGTGGCTACACCCTCGAGCAGCTGCGCAGCCGGGGCATCGAGGTCCACCTGTCGACCTTCCTCAACTCGTGCGTCGACGGCCACGTCGTGCTGTCCTCGGGAGTCGAGTTCGACTCCGAGACGATCGTGTGGACGGCCGGCGTGAAGGCCAACCCGGTGCTGCAGAACTCGGACCTGCCGCTCGACCAGATGGGGCGCGTGCGCGCCTCGACGACGCTGCAGGTGATCGAGGAGGACGGCACCGTCGTCCCCGACGCGTACGCCGCCGGTGACTGCGCCGCCGTGCCGGACCTCTACAACCCCGGCTCGATGTGCCCGCCCAACGCCCAGCACGCGATCCGGCAGGCCAAGCACCTCGGCGACAACCTCGCGCGCGTGCTCCGTTCCGCCGAGCCGACCGAGTACAAGCACAAGAACGTCGGCGCCGTCGCGAGCCTCGGGATGTACAAGGGCGTCGCGCAGATGTTCGGCCGGATCAAGGTCCGCGGCTTCCTCGCGTGGGTGCTCCACCGCACGTACCACGTCGCGGCGATGCCGACCTTCAACCGCAAGCTGCGCATCGCGACCGGCTGGACCGCCGCGTTCTTCCTCAAGCGGGAGGTCGTCTCGCTCGGCTCGCTCGCGCACCCGCGTGCGGAGTTCCTCGCCGCCGCGGTGCCCGCCTCACCGAAGCCGGCCGTCGCCGACGCCTCCCCGGTGCCGTCGACCGTCGTCACCTCGACGCAGGTGAGCGCTGAGAGGGCCTCCGCGAAGAAGGCCTCCGCGAAGAAGGCCCCCGCGAAGAAGGTCGCCGCGAAGAAGGCTCCAGCGAAGAAGGCCGCGGCGAGCGCGGCTGCGGTCGACTCGGCCGCAGCGAAGAAGGCTGCACCCCGCAAGGCCACGGTGAAGAAGGCGCCTGCGCCCCAGCCCGTCGAGCCTGCTGCGACGCCCGAGGCCTGACCGCGCCCGGCCGGTCTCACGCCGAGCCGGGCCCAGAGCCGCGACGCCTCGCGCGTCGCGCGCGTCCGCCCTATCCGGGCCGGACCGCGAAGTCGGGGCCCATCCCGCCAACACCCTTGGCAGGATGGGCCC
>JAFABT010000050.1 GCA_023425905.1 Actinomycetes bacterium
CGTCGATTCTGCAGCAGTCTCGCCAGGTGGGCTACCCGCAGGTCAGCGCACGGGTACGGACTCGTTGCGGCGGCTCGGACGCACGACGCCGCGCACCTGCGCCCAGCGTCGCTGCGCGCCCCACACGGTGACGCGCCACAGCGCCTCGACGACGATCGACTGGCTCATCTTCGACTCCCCCGCCTCCCGCTCGACGAACGTGATCGGGACCTCGACCATCTGGCCACCGACCTGGAGGGTGTGCCAGGTCATGTCGACCTGGAAGCAGTAGCCCTGCGACGCGACGTCGTCCCGGTCGATGCGGCGCAGGACGTCCGCCGTGTACGCGCGGAAGCCAGCAGTCGAGTCCTTGAGCGGCAGCCCCAGGACGACCCTCGTGTACGTGTTCCCGCCGACGGAGAGGATCTTGCGGCTCCGGGGCCAGTTGACGACCTCGCCGCCGGGGACCCAGCGTGACCCGACCGCGAGGTCGACGCCTGGACGCGCCACTGCGTCGAGGAGCAGCCCGAGCTGCTCGGGCTGGTGCGAGCCGTCCGCGTCCATCTCGCACAGGACCGCGTAGTCACGCTCGAGGCCCCAGGCGAATCCCGCGAGGTACGCCGTGCCGAGACCGTTCTTGCCCGTGCGGTGCAGGACGTGGACGTGGTCGTCGTCCGCCGCGAGGCGGTCAGCGAGCTCGCCGGTGCCGTCAGGGCTGGCGTCGTCGACGACGAGGACGTGGACGTCTGGCTCGGCGGCGCGGAGCCGGCCGAGAGTCACCGGCAGGGACTCGAGCTCGTTGTACGTCGGGATGACGACGAGCGTGGGCTCGTCCCTGTGCTGCGGCATGTCAAGCCATCTCCCCTAGGGTCTCCGACCTGCCCGGTCGGCGAACTCGCCTCGCGCCGGCGGCACCGGCGACGACGACGACGAGCCCGAGGGCGCACACGCTGAGCGCGACAGCCCCACCGAACCGTACCGCCGGAGTGAGGCTCGTGCGCAGGGGCAGCGACGCGATCGTCTGGTCCGCAGTGAACAGGTCCGTCGTCCAGCGCAGCACCCCGCTCGGCGAGATGACGGCGCTCACGCCGACGGTCGAGATCTGCACCGTCGTCCGGCCCGTCTCGATCGCCCGCAGCCTCGACATGGCGAGCTGCTGGGTGGACTCGTCCGACATGCCGAAGGACGCGTTGTTCGTCTGGACGACGAGGACCTCGGCGCCGTTGCGGACCGAGTCGCGGACGATCGCGTCGTAGGCGACCTCGAAGCAGATGATCGTGCCGAGCGTGACCGGCCGCCCCAGCACACCGGCGTCGAGGACGACGACGGCAGGCTCGACGCCGGCGATCATGTCCGTCTGCACCCGGTCCACCTGGGCGGAGAAGACGCGGAGCACGGAACGGAGCGGCATGAACTCTCCGAAGGCGGCCGGCCGCTGCTTCGCGTACCGCTGTGTGACGCCCGCTCCGGGCACCCACAGCTCGGCAAGGTTGTAGCGTCCTCCGCCCGGCGGGTAGGACACCGTGCCAAGGAGGACCGGCGCACCGATCCGGCGCGCCGCACCGTCGACCATGGCCGCAAGGGCGGGTGCGTGGTCGAGGTCGAGACTCGTGACGTTCTCGGGGAGCAGGGCGACGTCGACAGGGCTCGCCTGAGCGTCCTGGACGAGTGCGTCGATCCCCGCGACATGGTTGGCGAGCACCCACTCCTGGTGCTCGAGGACCGCACCCGGCCGCCGGTCGACGTCACCCTGGACGATCCCGGCCCGCAGCGCGCCGTCTTCTGCCCGGGAGTCGAGCGGGATCGCGAACGCGACGCCCGTGACCGCGAGGACCGTGACGAGCCCGGTGGCGAGGTGCGCGGGCCGCAGGCGGACGGCTCCGACGACGGCGAGAGCGAGCGCGGCCCCGGTCGCCGCGACGACGACGCTCAGCAGGGGCGTCCCGCCGAGCCAGGCGAGGCGGGCAAGCGGGGAGTCCGACTGGGAGAAGGCGAGGCGACCCCAGGGAAAGCCGCCGAACGGCGCCACGGCGCGCACCTCCTCGACAGCCGTCCACACGAGTCCGAAGCCGAGCACCTGGAGGCTCGGGCTCCGCCAGATCACCGTGCCGCGGCGCGCCCACGTCCACAGCACCCCGAACGCGAGCGGGAAGAGCGCCTCGAGGGTGCTGAGCGCGACCCACGGCACCGTGTCGGTCGCGTCGGCCGTCCAGGAGATGTGCGGCAGGAAGAACGCGAGCCCCCAGACGAGGCCGACGAGGGCGTTCCAGCGCGCAGAATCGATCCGCAGCGCAACGGCGAGCAGTGCGACGCCGACGAAGGCGAGCGGCCACAGGTTCGCGCCCGGGAAGCCGAGGTCGGTGACCACTCCCCCAGCTGCGGCGAGGCCGAGCGAGATCCAGCGGGCCAGGGGGGTCGATCGCACCTGAGCAGGGTACGTCACCCTGCTGGGACGCTGTCCGGACCCGACCAGCCGGTCCGTGGGCTCTTCGTACCAGACGCGTGAACGCGCCCGTTCTCTGTTGAACCCACGGACCGAGCCGGTAGGCCGGCCACGTCAGCGCACGCCTGCGATCCGGCGGTACGTGACGGAGGTGCCTGGCCTCACCGGAGCGAGGCGCGCGGCACGGGTCGACGTTATCGACCGCAGCGCGTGTGCACCAACCTCGGCATCGATGCAGGTCAGAGACATACCTGCAGGTGAGAGCTGCGCGCTGGCTGGGAAGTCGCTGGCGTGTCGCACGGCGTGTCGGCGATGTTCACCCGAATGCGTCGTAGATCACAGCGCCGGCGCGGACCGTCCGCACGCAGACCGGGTCCGCCGCCCCCCGGGCGAGCTCCGGGAGCGCGGGCAGAATGCCGCCCGTCGTGGCTCCCCACGCCGGGACGGTGC
>JAFABT010000013.1 GCA_023425905.1 Actinomycetes bacterium
CGCGCTCGAGCAGGTACCGGTCGTGCGAGACGACGACGAGCGTCCCGGGCCACGTGTCGAGGAGGTCCTCCATCGCGGCGAGCATGTCCGTGTCGAGGTCGTTCGACGGCTCGTCGAGGATGAGGAGGTTCGGCTCGTCGAGGAGGATGAGCAGCAGCTGCAGGCGGCGCCGCTGCCCGCCCGAGAGGTCCTTGACTCGCGTCGAGAGCTGCCCCGTCGAGAAGCCGAGCCGCTCGAGCAGCTGCCCCGGCGTCATCTCCTTGCCACCCGTCGCGTAGGACGTGCGGTAGCGGCCGACGACGTCGGAGATGCGGTCGTCGCCGATGTCGGCGAGCTCGGCGAGCTCCTGCGTGAGCTGGGCGACCTTGGCGGTCTTGCCGTGCTTGACCCGTCCGGCTGTGGGCTGCTGCTCACCCGTGATGAGTCGCAGCAGCGTCGACTTCCCAGCGCCGTTGACGCCGAGGATGCCGGTGCGCTCGCCAGGGCCGAGGATCCACGTGAGGTCGCGCAGCACCTCGTGGTCGCCGTAGGAGACGGACACGTCGGTGAGCTTGACGACGTCCTTGCCCTGTCGGGCGGTCGCGAGCCGGCTCAGCTCGACCGTGTCACGGATCGGCGGCTCGTCGGCGATGAGGGCGTTCGCGGCGTCGATCCGGAACCGCGGCTTGGACGTGCGGGCAGGAGCGCCGCGCCGGAGCCACGCGAGCTCCTTGCGCATGAGGTTCTGCCGCTTGGCCTCGCTCGCCGCAGCCATCCGGTCGCGCTCGACACGTTGCAGGACGTACGCCGCGTAGCCGCCCTCGAAGGGCTCGACGATGCCGTCATGCACCTCCCACGTCGCGGTGCAGACCTCGTCGAGGAACCACCGGTCGTGCGTGACGACGACGAGGCCACCCGCGTTGGCCGCCCACCGCGCCTTGAGGTGCGCGGCGAGCCACGTGATCGCCTCGACGTCGAGGTGGTTCGTCGGCTCGTCGAGGAAGAGCACGTCGTCGTCCCTGGCGAGCAGCGCGGCGAGCGCGGTCCGGCGCCGCTGCCCACCGGACAGGTCGCCGATGCGTCCCTCCCACGGGACGTCAGAGAGCAGGCCCTCGAGGACGTCACGGATCCGGGCCTCGCCCATCCACTCGTGCTCGGGTGCGTCCCCGACGACCGACTCGCGGACGGTCGCGTCGGGGTCGAGGGTGTCGCCCTGGTCGAGCATCCCGATCCGGACCCCGCCGCGCACGGTCACCCGGCCGCCGTGCGGTTCGAGCTCGCCGGCGAGCAGCCGCAGCAGCGAGGACTTGCCGTCGCCGTTGCGCCCGACGACGCCGACGCGGTCGCCCTCGTTCACGCCCACGGTCACGCGGTCGAGGATCGTGCGGCCGGGGTAGGCGAGGTGAAGCTGTTCAGCGCCGAGAAGATGAGCCACGGCGGTCAGCCTAAGCGCGCCCGCCCCGTGCGCCGGCCTCCCGCCGTTGCCGCGACCCCGGCCCCCTCCCGCACGACGCCGGGGGCGTAGGTTGTGGCGGGTGAGCAGACGGGAGCGGCTCGAGCGCGCATGGGACCGGGAGGCGCGGCGCTTCGACAGGCAGGTCGCCGGGATGGACCGGCGCGTCCTCGCCGACAGCAGGCGGTGGGTCTGCTCGCGGGCGACGGGAGACACTCTCGAGGTCGCGATCGGCACCGGGCTCAACCTGCCGCACTACCCCCCGGGGCTGCGGATCACCGGGGTCGATTGGAGCGCGGAGATGGTGCGGCTCGCGGACGAGCGAGCCGCACGCGAACGCCGCCCGGTCTCGACGCTGCAGGCGGACGCCGCCGACCTGCCGTTTCCCGACGCGAGCTTCGACTCGTTCGTCTGCACGTTCTCGATGTGCTGCATCCCCGACCTCCGCGGCGCGCTGCGGGAAGCGGCCCGGGTGCTCCGACCCGGCGGGCGGCTACTGCTCGCCGACCACGTCGTCTCGACGAACCCCCTGATCCGCGCGGCTCAGCACGTCGCCGAGACCGTGAGCGTCCCCCTGCGGGGGGAGCACTACACGCGACGTCCGCTCCCGATCGTCCATGAGCTCGGGCTCGAGGTCGTCGCGACGGAGCGACTGACGGCGGGCATGGTCGAGCGGGTGCACGCCACACGCCGCTGAGGAGCGACGTGAGCCACGCGTGCGCAGGTGTGGCTGGCAGTCATCGACCTGCCGCTTGATCGTCTGCGGCGCCCGTCCGGTGGAGAGAGACCTCGCACTTCAGCCGGCAGGGTATATTTCGCTACAGCTGTCCCAGTTTCGAAGGTGAAATCCGATGCGGAGGAAGAGGCGCTCTACCGCACCGACGTTGTCTCAGTCAAGGCTGACGGGACGGGACGCAGAGTCGAAGCGACGGGTGCCGGCCTACCAGCACCAGCGGGTGGCTCTGTTGTTGTTGTGAGGTCTCGGGTGAACGATCCGCAATTGCCGGAGGGTCACGTCAGTATCGAGAGGATCTCCAGCGACGGCCATTCCGCCACCATTCTCGAGAGCGATGCTTTTCAGGGACGAGCTATTGTGGCCATGGTAGCCGATAATCGACGAATAGCCTTTGTGGAGAGCGACGATTCTGGCCCAGCGAGCTTGGTCATTGTTGACACAATAGAGCGATGGGCGCTCCGCGTGCAAGCAAGTACCGATACGTACCCGACCATGTCGATGTGTGGTGCAGTTCTGGCCTTCAACATGGCCTCTGGTGACGGTGCGTCATCGGGCGAGCAATATTTTCTCGACGCGAACGGTGAGGATTTGGCTGCTATACAAGTCGAGGGCCTTTATCCAGGCACGTTATGTGCAGGTGACATTGCGACATGGAAGCATCTCGGGAAAGAGAGTAACGCGCGAGCACAGGCGACTGTCTCGCGGTTGATGGGCGGCACAGGCACACCGTAAATGGTAGTGATGTGAAGAGGGGTCTGCTGCATGGCCGAGTCAGAAGGGACACGACCGGCGAGGAGGACTAGACGCTCGCAGCATGCACATACCGCCAGCGGCGGGCGAGCGCACCGTTAGCGCCCGCCCGCCGCGTGGTCAGGCGTTTGTCGGATGCGAGTCAGCGGTCCTCGAAGCGCACCGTGATGGTGCGCAGCAGGCTGGCGAGGGCGGCCTGGTCGGCCTCGGGCATGCCCTCGAGCAGCTCGTGCTCGACGTCGAGCAGCGAGATGAACGCGTCGTCGACGCGGAGCAGCCCCTCGTCCGTGAGGCAGACGAGGATCCCGCGGCGGTCCTCGGCCGATCGCTCCCTGCGGACGAGCGCGCGCTCGGCGAGGCGGTCGATGCGGTTGGTCATCGTCCCCGACGTGACGAGCGTCTGGGTGAGGAGCGCGCCGGGCGAGAGCCGGTACGGCTCACCGGCCCGGCGCAGCGCCGCGAGCACGTCGAACTCCCACGTCTCGAGCCCGTGCCGGGCGAACGCCCCGCGTCGGGCGAGGTCGAGGTGGCGGCCGAGGCGGGTGACCCGGGACAGGACGTGCAGCGGTGCGAGCTCGAGGTCCGGGCGGACGGTTCCCCATGCCGCGACGACGCGGTCGACCTCGTCCTGCCGGGCGGCGGGGACAGGTGCGCTGTCAGGTGCGGCCATGCGGGGAGATTACTCGACGTCGAGATACCTCGGGCGCTGCTCGCTCACGCGTCGCCGCGCGTCCCGTCGCCGTGGTGCCCGGTGAGTCGCGGGGCCCGCTCGAGCCCCACAAGGCCGTTCCACGCGAGGTTGACGAGGTGCGCGGCGACCTCGGCCTTGGCCGGCTTGCGGGACTCGAGCCAGTGCTGGCCCGTGAGCGCGACCATCCCGACGAGCATCCGGGAGTAGATGGGGGCGGCAGCGGGGTCGAGGCCCTGCTTGGAGAACTGCGCGGCGAGCAGGTGCTCGACCTCGGTCGCGACGTCACCGATGAGGCTCGAGAACGTCCCGGTCGCCTGCGCGACGGGGGAGTCGCGCACGAGGATCTGGAAGCCGTCGGTGTGCTGCTCGATGTACCCGAGCAGGGCCAGCGTCGTGCGTTCGAGGAGGACCTTGGGGTGCCCGCCCTCGACGAGTGGCGCGGTGAGCAGGTCGGTGAGCGTCGTGATCTCGCGGTCGACGACGACGGCGTAGACGCCCTCCTTGCCGCCGAAGTGCTCGTAGACGACGGGCTTGGACACCTCGGCGCGGGCAGCGATCTCCTCGATGCTCGTGCCCTCGAAGCCCTTCTCCGCAAAGATGCGCCGCGACACGTCGAGCAGCTGCTCGCGACGCTGCTTACCGGTCATCCGCGCGCGTGAGCGCTTGTTCTCCGTGGCCACGCCCCCATCATGCCCCGGTGCCCGGCGGGCCTGGCAGAATGTGGGCGCCCCGCCCCGCTCTGGCGGTGGTGGTCCGCCTTGGTGTAATGGCAGCACGCCGGCCTTTGGTGCCGTGCAGTCTAGGTTCGAGTCCTAGAGGCGGAGCTCTCGGTGCGAGCGGCAGCGACGAGGCCCTCGTCACGGTCTCGGGCGGTCCGCCCCCGCGTGGTCCGGCGGTACAGTTGCCACGCCACTGGTCGACCCGCGCCTTCATGGCCAACCCCGACGGGAGTCCCACGTCGTGACCACCCCACGGCCCACCGCCGTAGTCGTCCTCGCCGCAGGCGAAGGCACCCGAATGCGATCCGCGACTCCCAAGGTCATGCACAGCCTGGGCGGGCGCACGATGCTCGGGCACGCGCTCACCGCCGCACGCGAGCTCGACCCGGAGCGGGTCGTCGTCGTCGTCCGTCACGAGCGGGAGCAGGTCGCGGGGCACGTCCGTGACCTCGACCCTGCGGCGCTCGTCGCGGACCAGGACGCGATCCCGGGCACGGGACGCGCCGTCCAGTGCGCGCTGTCGGTGCTCGACGCCGCCGCGCATGCCGACCTCGTCCGTGAGGAGGCCCCGGCGGAGCCGGTCCACGCCCGCCTCGAGGGCACGGTCGTCGTCCTTGCGGGCGACGTGCCGCTGCTCGACGGTGCGACCCTCGGCGAGCTCCTCGCGGCGCACGCCGAGCAGGGCAACGCGGTGACGATCCTCACGACGCAGGTCGCGGACCCGACCGGGTACGGGCGCATCGTCCGCGAGCCGGGCTCGGGCGAGGTGACCGCGATCGTCGAGGAGCGTGACGCGACCCCCGAGCAGCGCGCGATCGACGAGATCAACTCCTCCGTCTACGTCTTCGACGCCGCCGTCCTTCGTGCGGGCCTCGGGAGCCTCGACCGCGACAACGCGCAGGGCGAGGTCTACCTCACCGACGTCGTCGCCCACGCGCGTGCGACGGGCGCCCCGGTGCGGGCGGTCCGCACGGACGACCCGTTCCTCGTCGAGGGCGTCAACGACCGGACGCAGCTCGCGTCCCTCGCGGCCGAGCTCAACCGCCGCACCCTCGAGGAGTGGATGATCGCCGGCGTCACCGTGATCGACCCGTCGACGACGTGGGTCGACGTCGACGTCGAGCTCGAGCAGGACGTCACGTTGCTCCCCGGGACCCAGCTGCACGGCCGCACCCGCGTCGCGCGTGGCGCGACGATCGGCCCGGACACGACGCTCCTCGACGTCGAGGTCGGCGCGGAGGCGCTCGTCGTGCGGACGCACGGCGCCGGCTCGGTCATCGGCGCAGGAGCGAACGTCGGCCCCTTCGCCTACCTGCGACCGGGCACGCGCCTGGGCGAGGGCGGCAAGATCGGCACCTTCGTCGAGACGAAGAACGCCGAGATCGGCACGGGCTCGAAGGTCCCGCACCTGTCCTACGTGGGTGACGCGACGATCGGCGAGTACACGAACATCGGTGCGGCGACGATCTTCGTCAACTACGACGGCGTCAACAAGCACCGCACGACGATCGGGTCGTACGCGCGCACGGGCTCGGACAACAAGTTCGTCGCCCCGGTCACGGTCGGCGACGGCGCGTACACCGGGGCCGGCTCGGTCATCCGGCGCGACGTCCCGGCGGGTGCGCTCGGCATCTCCGTGGGCCCCCAGCGCAACATCGACGGCTGGGTGCTGCGCTCGCGGGCCGGGACGGCGGCGGCGGACGCGGCGCGCCGGGTCCTCGGAGACGACCCCGACAGCGAGCTCTCGCCGCAGGCGCGGGCCGAGCGCGAGCGAGCGGGGCTCGCCGCGACCCAGAGCCGGTCGGACGGCACTCCCCAGACGGGGGCGACGCCGGTCGCCTCGCAGGACGACCCCAGCGCGGAGGACCAGGCCCGATGAACTCGCTCAACTTCCCAGACGGCTCGAAGCGCCTCGTGCTCGTCTCGGGACGAGCGCACCCCCAGCTTGCGGAGGACGTCTCGGCGGAGATCGGCGTCGACCTCGTGCCGACGACGGCCTACGACTTCGCCTCGGGCGAGATCTACGTGCGGTACGCGGAGTCGGTGCGCGGCTCGGACGCCTTCGTCCTGCAGTCGCACACCGCGCCGATCAACCAGTGGATCATGGAGCAGCTGCTCATGGTCGACGCGCTCAAGCGCGCCTCGGCGAAGACGATCACCGTCGTCCTGCCCTTCTACGGCTACGGCCGCCAGGACAAGAAGCACCGCGGCCGCGAGCCGATCTCCGCGCGCCTCGTCGCCGACCTGTTCAAGACCGCGGGCGCCGACCGCCTCATGAGCGTCGACCTGCACGCCTCGCAGACGCAGGGTTTCTTCGACGGACCCGTCGACCACCTGTGGGCGATGCCGCTGCTCGTCGACTACGTCCGCAGCCGCGTCGACATCCACAACGTCGCGGTCGTCTCGCCCGACGCGGGCCGGATCCGGGTCGCCGAGCTCTGGGCCGCGAAGCTCGGCGGCTGCCCGCTCGCCTTCGTCCACAAGACGCGCGACATCCGGCGGGCGAACCACGCCGTGGCCAACCGCGTCGTCGGCGACGTCGAGGGCCGCACGTGCATCCTCACCGACGACCTCATCGACACGGGCGGCACGATCGCAGAGGCCGTCAAGGTGCTGCTCGCCGCGGGCGCGAAGGACGTCATCGTCGCCGCGACGCACGGCGTGCTCTCCGACCCGGCCGCGCAGCGGCTGCAGGAGTGCGGCGCCCGCGAGGTCGTCGTCACGGACACCCTGCCGATTCCTGACGAGCACCGCTTCGAGAAGCTGACGATCCTCTCGATCGCCCCGCTCCTCGCCCGGGCGATCCGGGAGGTGTTCGACGACGGCTCCGTGACGAGCCTCTTCGACGGCCAGGCCTGAGCGGCGCGGCCGTGCGGGTCGCCCCGGCGACCCGCAGCGAGCCGCAGCGCCCCTCGTGGGAGGGGCGCCTGCTGATCGCTGGTAGACTCTTCGGGTTGCCTCGGCGAGGGACGTCGGACGGGCCTGCACAGGCGCCCGCGCGAACCGGTGAGAACCGGCAGCGCGCAGGGCACGCAGGTCATTCGTCCGCTCCGTGATCGACGTGGCGGACGCCGTTGCGCGTGTCCGTCCCGCGCCCCGCGTCGAGGCCGCCGCCTCCCGTACTTCCACAAAGACTCCTGGAGACACCGTGTCCGACTTCAAGCTCGTCGCCGAGACCCGCACCGACTTCGGCAAGGGCGCCGCGCGCCGCACGCGCCGCGCCGGCCTCATCCCTGCCGTCCTCTACGGGCACGGCACGGACCCGCTGCACGTCTCCCTCCCGGGTCACCAGACGTTCCTCGCGCTCAAGCACGCGAACGCGCTCTTCGAGATCGAGGTCGAGGGCACGACGCACCTCGCGATCGTCCGTGACGTCCAGCGCGACGTCGTCCGCCAGATCATCGAGCACGTCGACCTCCTCCTCGTGAAGAAGGGCGAGAAGGTCGAGGTCGAGGTCCAGGTCGTCGTCACGGGTGACTCCGCCCCGGGCACGATCCACGTCACCGAGACGCAGACGCTGCTCCTCGAGGCTCTCGCGACGAACCTCCCCGAGTCGATCACGGTCGACGTCTCCGGCCTCGAGGCCGGTGCGCAGATCGCCGCTGGCGACATCGAGCTGCCCGAGGGTGCGACGCTCATCGGCGCGCCCGAGCAGGTCATCGTCCTGGTGTCGCAGCCGCGTGCGTCCGCCGAGGACGAGGTGGCCGACGCCGCTGCCGCCGAGGCCTGAGCCTCGACCCGCACGTCTTGACGCCCGGTAACGTCCTCGGTGCCGGG
>JAFABT010000044.1 GCA_023425905.1 Actinomycetes bacterium
CGACGTAGCCGCCGACGCCTGCGATGAGCCCCGACCGCGTCGCCCGGCCAGACCGCCGGGCCGAGGCGTAGCCCGTGAAGACCGCGAGCGCCGTCAGACCGAGAGGGACGAGCGTCACGGTCGCGGCTGCCGTCTCGAGCGGGACCGCGTGCCCGAGCAGCCACAGCCGGGCCCCGAACCCGACGGAGGTGAGCCACGCGACGTCGGCGTTCGTCGGATCGGTCGCGGTCGCCACATAGGCGACGACGGCCCCCACGAGCACGACGACGAGGGACAGCAGCGCCCCCTGCACCCCTGAGAGGAAGCCACCCACCCAGCGCGGGGCGCTGTCGAGGACGGACCGGCCCGGTCCGATGGGCGCCGCGGGTTCGACGACGAGCGGCGGTCGGATCACGGGCGGCCTAGAGCCGAGCGCCTGGTGGGCCGGACCGGACACAGCGGTGTCGACAGATGCCGCCCTCGCGGCACCAGCGGTCGGGGTGGCGGGGGCCGACGGAGCCGACCGTGCCGACGGGGCGGACCTGCCGGACCCCGCGGTCCGGGCAGACGGCGCGGACGTGCCCGAGCCCGCCGTCCTCGCGGACCTGCCTGACCCCGCCGACCGGTCCGGCGGCGGGGCGGGGGGCGTCTGGGGCGTCACCGGATCATCGTCGCCCGCGCGTGGCCCCCGGACCGGGGGCACACGCCGGGCGAGCCGTCATCGAGCCGAGAGGATCTCGCGCATGAGCTCGGCGGTCTCCGACGGCGTCTTGCCGACCTTGACGCCTGCGGCCTCGAGGGCCTCCTTCTTCGCCTGCGCGGTGCCCGAGGAGCCGGAGACGATCGCGCCGGCGTGGCCCATCGTCTTGCCCTCGGGTGCGGTGAAGCCGGCGACGTAGCCGATGACGGGCTTCGTCACGTGCTCGGCGATGTAGGCGGCGGCGCGCTCCTCGGCATCGCCCCCGATCTCGCCGATCATGACGATGGCCTCGGTCTCCGGGTCCGCCTCGAAGGCCGCGAGCGCGTCGATGTGCGTCGTGCCGATGACGGGGTCGCCGCCGATGCCGATCGCCGTCGAGAACCCGAAGTCCCGCAGCTCGTGCATCATCTGGTAGGTGAGCGTGCCGGACTTCGACACGAGGCCGACGGGGCCCGCCCCCGAGATGTCCGCGGGGATGATGCCGACGTTCGACTTGCCGGGGCTGATGATGCCGGGGCAGTTCGGGCCGATGAGGCGCACGCCGCGCTCGGCGGCCAGCGCGTAGAACTCCGCGGTGTCCGCGACCGGGACGCCCTCGGTGATGATGACGACGAGCGGGACCTGCGCCTCGATCGCCTCGACGACGGCGGCCTTCGTATGAGCGGGCGGCACGAAGATCACCGAGACGTCGGCACCCGTCTGCGCGACGCCCTCGGCGACCGTGCCGAAGACGGGCACGTCGACCGTGCCCGCTCCCTGCGGGAAGGTCTGGGACGTGCCGGCCTTGCGCGGGTTGACGCCGCCGACGACGGCCGTGCCCGAGGCGAGCATGCGCGTCGTGTGCTTGGTGCCCTCGGAGCCGGTCATGCCCTGGACGAGGACCTTGGAGTCGGCGTTGATGAAGATGGCCATGGTTCGTGGTGCTCTCTCTCGGCTCGGGGGCTCAGGCGGCGGCGTGGGCGAGGGCCGCGGCGGCGTCGGCGCCCCCCTCCATCGTCTCGGCGAGGGTGACGAGCGGGTGTGCGGCCTCGGCGAGGATGCGACGACCCTCCTCGACGTTGTTGCCGTCGAGGCGGACGACGAGCGGCTTGTTCGCCGCGTCGCCGAGCGTCGCAAGGGCCGCGACGATGCCGTTGGCCACCGCGTCGCACGCGGTGATCCCGCCGAAGACGTTGACGAACACGGCCTTCACCTGCGGGTCGCCGAGGATGACGTCGAGGCCCGCGGCCATGATCTCGGCCGACGCCCCGCCCCCGATGTCGAGGAAGTTCGCCGGGGTCACGCCGCCGTGCTTCTCGCCCGCGTAGGCGACGACGTCGAGCGTGCTCATGACGAGACCAGCGCCGTTGCCGATGATGCCGACCGAGCCGTCGAGCTTGACGTAGTTGAGGTCGTGCTCCTTGGCCTTGGCCTCGAGCGGGTCCGTCGCGGCGGCGTCCTCGAGCTCGGCGTGGTCCGCGTGGCGGAAGGAGGCGTTGTCGTCGAGCGTCACCTTGCCGTCGAGCGCGACGACGCGTCCGTCGGTCGTGAGGACGAGCGGGTTGACCTCGACGAGCGTCGCGTCCTCACCCTGGTACACGCCCCAGAGCGAGACGAGCGTCGCGGCGACCTCGTCGCGGATCTCGGGGGCGAAGCCCGCGGCATCGACGATCTCGGCAGCCTTGGCGGCGTCGATCCCGACGCGCGGGTCGACCGGGACCTTCGCGAGCGCCTCGGGGCGCTCGACCGCGAGCTGCTCGATCTCCATGCCGCCCTCGACGCTCGCCATGGCGAGATACGTGCGGTTGGACCGGTCGAGGAGCACGGAGAAGTAGAACTCCTCCGCGATGCTCGCCCCCAGGGCGACCATGACCGTCTTGACGACGTGACCCTTGATGTCGAGCCCAAGGATCTCCTCCGCGCGGGCCGCGGCCTCGTCGGGGGTGTGCGCGAGCTTGACGCCGCCGGCCTTGCCGCGGCCGCCCGTCTTCACCTGCGCCTTGACGACCAGGGTCCCGCCGCCGAGCTGCTCGGGGGCCGCCCGGGCCTCGTCCGGTGTCCGTGCGACGACGCCCCCCAGCACGGGGACCCCGTAGCGCTCGAAGACGTCACGTGCCTGGTACTCGAACAGGTCCACCCTGCTCCACCCTCTCGTCGGTCCGTCGTGGCCCGCGTCCTCGCGGAACCTCGCTCCCGCGATGGTAGCTGTGAAACGCGAATATCTTCATGTCGAGATACCTGTGTCGCGCGTAGCCTGCACGGGTGCCCTGGGGCCCAGGGCCCACGACCGGGCCGCCGCGCGCGGACCCGCGAACCTCGAGGAGTGTCATGGGGCGAGTGCTCGTCACCGGGTCCAGCGCAGGCATCGGCCTGGAGACCGTGCGTCAGCTGCTCGCGGCTGGTCACGACGTCGTCGGCCACGCTCGTGACGCGCAGCGCGCCGCGGACCTGCGGGCGGCGGCGCCTGACGTGTCCGACGTCGTCGTCGGCGACCTCGCGTCGCTCGCCCAGACCCGGGCGCTCGCGGCCGCGGCCGACGCCGCGGGCCCCTACGACACGATCATCCACAACGCCGGGGTCGGCGGCGGCTCACCGCGCGTGCCGACCGACGACGGCCTCGAGCGCATGTTCCAGGTGAACGTCGTCGCTCCCTACGTGCTCACCGCGCTCATGGCCCGGCCGGCGCGCCTCGTCTACCTCACCTCGGGCCTCGAGTCCGACGGGCGGCTCACCCTCGACGACCTTCAGTGGACCGCCCGCCCGTGGGACGGCATGCAGGCCTACTCCGACTCCAAGCTGCACGACGTCATGCTCGCCTTCGCAGTCGCGCGGCTGTGGCCGGGCACGGCCTCGACCGCGGTCGACCCCGGCTGGATCAAGACGCGGCTCGGTGGGCCGGACGCGTGGGACGAGGTCGACGACGGAGCGGCGACGCAGGTGTGGCTCGCCGTGTCCGAGGACGAGGGCGCGCGGGTGAGCGGCGCGTACCTCAAGCGGTTCGAGATCCAGACGCCGAACCCCGTCGCTCGGGACGAGGCCGCGCAGGAGGCGCTGCTCGCCCACCTCGCCGAGCTCACGGGCGTCGCGCTCCCCCGCTAGCGCACGGCCCTCACAGCTCGCCCGCACCCGCCCCTCAGAGCTTGACGACCGGGGAGTAGCGCAGCAGCAGTCGCTTGGTCCCCGCCTCACCGAAGTCGATCTTCGCGACGGCGTTCTGTCCGGCGCCCTCGACGCCGACGACCCGGCCCATGCCGTAGGAGTCGTGCGTCACCCGGTCGCCGATCTCGAGCGACGGGACGTCCTTGGCCGGCCGCGGGGTGGCCGAGCCGAAGGTCGGGGCGTTCGGGTCCGGCTGCACGCGCTTCTTGACGACCGGGCCGGATCGCGCTCCCGAGCCACCGCGGTCGCGCGAACCCCAGCTCGAGCCCGAGCTCGAGCCCCACCCCGATCCCCACCCCGAGCCTCCGCTGCCCCGCAGCGTCTCCGTCGCCGACTCCCGCCGACGCCAGTCGAGGACCTCCTCAGGTAGGTCGTCGAGGAACCGGCTCGGCGGGAACTCGTTCGGCACCCCCCACGCCGTCCGCATCCCCGCGCGTGAGATGTAGAGCCGCTCGCGCGCCCGCGTCACCCCGACGTAGGCGAGGCGCCGCTCCTCCGCGAGCTGCGTCTGGTCGGCGAGCGAGCGCTGGTGCGGGAAGGTGCCGTCCTCCATGCCGGTGAGGAAGACGACAGGGAACTCGAGCCCCTTGGCGGTGTGGAGCGTCATGAGCGTGACGACGCCGTCGTCGGCGCGGCGCCTCGCCTCCGCCGCCGCGTCCTCGCCGTCCTCGTCCGCGGCAGGCACCTGATCGGCGTCGGCCACGAGCGCGACCCGCTCGAGGAAGTCGGCGACGTCCCCCTCGGGCTCGGACTGCTCGAACTCGCTCGCCACGGCGTGGAGCTCGGCGAGGTTCTCGACCCGGACCTGGTCCTGCGGGTCCTCGCTTCCGCGCAGCTCCGCGAGGTAGCCCGTACGGTCGAGGACCTCCCCGAGCAGGCGAGCCGGCCCCTCCCCCGCGTCGAGCATCGCGCGCAGCTCGGTCATGAGCTCGCTGAAGGCGTTGACGGAGTTGAGCGCACGCGTCGCAAGACCCGGGACGTCGTCCGCCCGGTCGATCGCCGCCCCGAAGGAGATGCGCTCCCGCTCGGCGAAGGACGCGATCATCGCCTCGGCGCGATCCCCGAGCCCGCGCTTGGGCACGTTGAAGATGCGGCGCATGTTCACGTCGTCGTCCGGGTTGGACACGGCCCGCAGGTACGCGAGGACGTCCTTGATCTCCTTGCGGTCGTAGAAGCGCGTCCCGCCGACGACCTTGTACGGGATGCCGACCCGGACGAGGACCTCCTCGAGGGCGCGCGACTGCGCGTGCGTCCGGTAGAACACCGCGACGTCGCGCGGCCGGACGCCGTCGGAGTCGGCGAGGCGGTCGACCTCCTCCGCGACGAACCTCGCCTCGCCGTGCTCGTCGTCGGCGACGTAGACGACGACCTGCGCGCCCGCGCCCTGGTCCGACCAGAGCCGCTTGGGCTTGCGCGCCGGGTCCTTGGAGATGACGGCGTTCGCCGCGGAGAGGATGTTCTGGGTCGAGCGGTAGTTCTGCTCGAGCATGATGGTGCGAGCGCGCGGGTAGTCCTGCTCGAACTCGACGATGTTGCGGATCGTCGCGCCGCGGAACGCGTAGATCGACTGGTCCGCGTCACCGACGACCGTGAGCTCGCCCATGGGGCCGTCGGTCGCGTCGCCCGAGCCGCCCGCGAGTTCGCGCACGAGCACGTACTGGGCGTGGTTGGTGTCCTGGTACTCGTCGACGAGCACGTGCCGGAAGCGGCGGCGGTAGTGCTCGGCCACCGCGGGGAAGGCCTGGAGCAGGCCGACCGTCGTCATGATGAGGTCGTCGAAGTCGAGGGCGTTCGCCTGGCGCAGCCGGTTCTGGTACCTCGTGTAGACCTGGGAGAGCACCTGGTCGAACGAGCCCTCCTTCGCCCCCGCGCCGACCGTGCGCGCGTAGTCGTCCGGGTCGATGAGCTCGTCCTTGAGCGCGGAGATCCGGCTCGCGAGGGCCTTGGCGGGGTACTTCTTCACGTCGAGGTCGAGCTCGCGGCCCACGAGCGTGAGCAGGCGCTGGGAGTCGGCGGAGTCGTAGATCGAGAAGCTCGTGCGCATGCCGAGGGTCGCGGCCTCCTTGCGGAGGATGCGCACGCACGCCGAGTGGAAGGTCGAGACCCACATCGACCGCGCGCGCGGGCCGACCATGTCGACGACGCGCTCGCGCAGTTCCGCCGCCGCCTTGTTCGTGAAGGTGATCGCGAGGATCTCGCCCGGCCGTGCGCGCCCGGTCGCGAGCAGGTGCGCGATGCGGTGCGTGAGGACGCGCGTCTTGCCCGAGCCGGCGCCCGCGACGATGAGCAGCGGGCTCCCCGCGTGCAGCACCGCCTCGCGCTGCTGCGGGTTGAGCCCCTCGACGAGCCTGGCCGGGTCGAGCGCGTGCGGGTCGGGAGCGGGCCCGTCCGCGCCGGCGTCGTCGTGCGCGCCGAGAGCGACACCCCTGGGCAGCACCGAACCAGCGGGTCGGGCCGCGGAGGCGCTCGAGGGGGCCAGCTGGCCGAAGAGGGGGAGGTCGTCGAAGAGCGATGTCATGGCGAGCACCAGCCTAGGCGCCCGCTCTGACAGCGAGGTGCACCGCCGGCGGCGCGACCCGCGCGTTCGGCGGCGGGACCCGCGCCCTCGGCAGCAGGGCCCGCGCGTTCGGCGGCGGGACCCGC
>JAFABT010000094.1 GCA_023425905.1 Actinomycetes bacterium
GGCCGGCACCGCAGGGATCAGCCGGCGGTCGTGAAACCGAGGGCGTCGAAGTTCTTCACGACGGACTCCCACGCCTTCTCAGGTGTCGTGTCGCCCTGCTCGACGAGCCGGATGCCGTCGGTGACGAGCGTCTGGATCCCGGCGAAGTTCTCCCCACGGAACCCGCCCGCGGCGGACTCGCCCGCAGCGGCGGCGAGGTCGCCGTAGATCTTTCCGACGAGCTGGTCGCCGTAGAACGGGTTCTTCGCCTCGGAGATCGCGGGGCTCGACATCGCCTCGAGCTGCGAGGGGAACTGGCCCGTCGTGTTGAACCACTGGATCGCGGCGTCGGGCGACGTGAGGTGGTCGGCGAGCTTGACGGCCCACGCAGTGTTCGGCCCGGTCGCGGGCACGGAGAAGAAGGACCCGCCCCAGTTGCCGCCGCCGTCGGGGAACGTCGACCCGATGCGCCAGCCGTCGATGCCGTCGGCGTTGTCCTTGATGATCCCGGTCATCCACGCGGGGGTGACGACGGTCGCCCACTGCTTGTTCTGGAAGCCCGCGCCCCAGTCGGCGTGGCCGATCGCGATACCAGCGGAGACGCCGTCCTCGGCGGCCTCGGCGAACATCATGAAGAGGTCCTTGACCGCGGTGTTGCCTGCAAGGTCGTAGGGGTTGCCCGACTCCGGGTCCTCGAAGGCGGCCGGCAGCAGGTTGATCGCGGCCTGGAAGGCGTTCGTGAGGGAGTCGATGAAGTAGTTGTCGGCCTCCTTGACGTACGCGCGCCCCGCGTCGAGGAAGGACTGCCACGTCGCGGCGTCCCCGCCGATGAACTCGCCCCAGGACTCGGGGTCGGTCGCGACGCCCGCGTCCTTCGTCATGTCCTGGTTGAAGGCGATGCCGAGCGGACCGATGTCCGTGCCGTAGCCGGTGATCTTGCCGTCGACCGAGCCCTGCTTCACCTTCCAGTCGACCCAGCGGCCGTCGATCGCCGGCAGCTCGACCCAGTCCTCGGGCACGGCCATCATCTCGGTCCACCAGTCGAGCTCGATGAGGTGGACGTCGGACAGCCCGGCGCCGTCGGCCGCGAGGCCGTTGCGCAGCACGGTCTGCGCCGAGGCACCGTCCGGGAAGGAGTTGACGACGACCTCGATGCCGGTCTCTGCCTTGAAGGACTCGAGCAGCTCGGGCGGGAAGTCCATCCAGGCCGCGACGGTGAGCTTGTCGGGCTTGTCGGCCTCGCTCGGCGGCTCTGCCGAGCTCGCGCCTCCGCCGCTGCCGCCGCTGCAGGCGGCGAGCGTGAGGGCGGCGACGGCTGCGAACGCCGTTGTTGCGGCAGCCTTCGTCATGCGCTTCATGGTGTGGGTCCCTTCGTGGTGGATCGGTGCGGTCAGTGGCTGGTCGTGCGGGACACCGAGACGACGGCCCACGGGGCCAGCTCGAGGTCGATCGTGAGGACGCCGTCGTCCTCGACGGTGAGGGTCGTGCGGTGGAGAGCGTCGGCGACCCTCGTGAGGTCGGCGACGTCCTGGCGCGAGAGGTTGAGCGGCTCCCCCATCTGGTGCCACGCCTCCGCGACGTTGCCGTGCTCCCAGTCGAGGGTCTCGACCTGGTAGACGGCTCCGGCCTCGAGCCCGGACACGACGTGCGTGATCCGGCGGGCCGGGCCTTCGTCGGCGTGGCGACGGGTGGCGGCGTAGCTCGTGGCTCCGCCGACGGATCGCGCGCCCATCGACTCGGGATAGTTGACGAGCACGGCGGCGAGGTCGCCGTCGTCCGTGCGGGTGAGGACGCCGTGCTCGGTCTGCAGGGCGATCGTGCTGCCGAGCCGGTTGAGCATCGCCATGGCGTGGAAGGTGGGCTTGTGGATGCCCTGCTCGTTGACGAAGCCGAAGCCGCCGTGGAACGGGCCGATTCCGCCGCCGCCCTCCTCGAAGACGTCGGTGAACGTCCAGTAGGAGATCGAGTCCGCGAGCTCGTGGCACTGGAGGAACGCGCGGGTGATGTACGTCGCGGCGAACAGGGTGTCGTGCATGTTGTCCCGACTCGACGGGGACGTCGACCACTCGGTGATGTGGACCTCGGCGTCCGGGAACGGACTCGCGGCGATGATGTCGCGCAGCGCCTCGAGGTCCTGCTTGGTCGCATCCCGGTTGCGGCTGATCGGCCGGCCGACGCCCTGGGTGTCGTAGGCGTAGTCGGTCGGGTAGAGGTGCGTGGAGAGGAAGTCGAGCGGCAGGTCTCGCTCGGCGCAGTACGCGATGAGCTCGTGGATCCATACCGGCTTCCACGGCAGCACGTCGGGGTCTGGGGCCTCGGCCGTGACGGCCTCGACGGTGCGGTCGTGGGTCTCGCCGTCGTATCGGGCGTCGGGGACGAACACCGACGACGAGGGGCCGCCGACCTTGAGCTCGGGGTCGATCGCCTTGATCGCCCGGGCGGTCGCTTCGTAGAGCTCGAAGTACTGGGTCCGTGTACCCGTCCAGAAGTGCGGCACGAGGTTCGGCTCGTTCCACACCTCGAAGGGCCAGCGGCGCACCTCCTCGAGGCCGTACCGCGCGATCCAGTGCCGGACGGTCGCCCGCACGAGGTCGACCCAGGCGTTCATGTCGGTGGGCGGGCTGCAGTGCGCCTTCCACCAGAAGAGCGTCTCCGTCTGGGTCGCGAGCTCACGGGGCATGAAGCCGAGCTCGACGAAGGGCCGGGCCCCGGAGTCGAGGATCGCGTCGAAGACCTTGTCGACGTAGGCGAAGGTGTGGACGGGCTGCGGCAGCGGCGAGGGCGGGCCGAAGCCGCCGCCGTCGGAGGCCCGGTAGACGAACATGTCGTCGTGGAAGATCCCGTGGAACCGCACGTAGCGGGCGCCGAGGACGTCGACCGCCTCCCGGAAGTGGGCCTGCCAGTCGGCGCGCAGCGCCTCGTTGGCGCGGCCGGCGCCGAGGCAGGCGTTCCACACGTGCCGCAGCGGGCGGTCCAGCGGCTGCTCGCCGTCGACGAGGTGGACGGTGGGGGCGAGGGGCATGGGCGTCTCTTCCGTGGCGGG
>JAFABT010000089.1 GCA_023425905.1 Actinomycetes bacterium
GTCGCAGCAGAGCGCCGGTCCGCGTGCTCGTCGCGCTCGCGGTCGTCGCGGCGTTCGCCCCTGCGGCGCCCGGGATCGCGGCGCACGTGGCGGAGCGGGGATCGGAGGTCGCGACTGCTGTCGGGGCGACGTGGCGGACGCCGCCCAGGAAGCCTTCCGTGGTGACCGGGACGCCCATCACCGCGCTCCCGTTCTTCGGTGGCGGGGACTACCTCGGCGTCGGATCGGGTGGCGACGGGACGGCGGTCGCGAACGAGCTGGTGTCTGCGGCGTGCAACGGCGGCGCGCCGCTCCACGCCCCGCAGTGGTACACGCTCCAGGCGGCTCCGCTCGGGCAGGTCGTCGTCCGCGCGGACGCGCTCGCCTACCCGCGGGGGGTCGACGACCTGCCCCACGGGACGGCGCTCGTCGACCAGCGCACGGGGCGGGTGCTCGCGTGCGGTGAGGACCCGGTCACGCTCGTGGGCGACCGTCCTGTCGGGGTCGTCGCCTTCTTCGCGAGCGACGACGACGACTGCGAGACCGTCGAGGAGTACTCCTGGTGCCGGGGCGTGCAGCTGCGCGTGTTCCTCGACCTTGCGCAGGACGCACCTGACAACGACACGTGGACCGCAGCACGCACCGTCTCTTCGCTCCCGTTCACGGCGTCGGTCGACCTGTCTCTCGCGGGAGCCGACGACGTCCGTCTGCGCCACTACGACGACTGTCTGCAGTCCTCGCTCGTCCCGGTGACCACTGCGACGGCGTGGTGGCGTGTGACGTTCCCCGAGAGCGTCCGTCCGGCGCTCACGGTCGACCCGACCCGCAACTGGGTCCACCCGTCGCAGTGGCGCGTGCCGTACGGCGAGATCCTCGAGGAGACGGCTGACGGCCCCGTCCTGCTGCCGTTGGCGGATCCGTGGGACTGCGTCGACGGCCCGCCTGTCGCGGGGCGGCCGCACTACGTCGTGGCCTTCGTCGAGTACGACTCCTACCAGGAGCGACTGCTCGCTCCCGGGGGACCCGTCCACGTGCGGCTGGGTGAGGTCGCTGCGCCCCGGGTACCTCGTGCGCTCGGTGCGAGCGACGTGCGCGGCTGGTCCGCGAGGCTCGGCTGGCAGGCGCCCGCCGAGGGCGGCGACGCGCCCGTCACCTCCTACGAGATCGCGTGGCGCGAGCTGGGCGTCCCGTCAGCGGCGGCGCGGACGATCACCGTCCCGGCGAGCGATCTGTCGCGCACGATCACCGGGTTGCAGCCCGGTCGGGCGTACGCGGTGAGCGTGCGTGCGGCGTCGGCCGCCGGCGTCTCGGTCGCGGCGACGGCGACGGTGCTCACCCCCGGGGCGGACGAGCGGGCGGGGCGCTGACGGTCACGGGCTGCTCGCCGCGGCGGCGTGCGCTGTCAGGGGTGAGCGGCACAATGGAGCAGTGAGCGAGGACACCGCCGGGAAGCCAGGTCAGGACGGGTCGACGGACGCGGTCGCCGCGGGCGGCTCGGCGCCCGATCCCGCGGCGGCGCGGCGATGGGCTGAGGTCGCGGGCGTCGTCCGCGAGCACCAGTACTCCTATTACGTGCTGGACGCTCCGACGGTGACGGATGCGGAGTTCGACGCCCTCCTCGGCGAGCTCGCAGCTCTCGAGGACGCGCACCCCGAGCTGCGCACGCCCGACTCGCCGACCCAGCTCGTCGGTGGCGCGTTCTCGACGGAGTTCGAGCCCGCTCCTCACCTCGAGCGCATGCTCTCCCTCGACAACGCGTTCGCGCCCGAGGAGGTCGTGGCGTGGGCCGAGCGGGTGGCGAAGGGTCTGGGGGAGTCGACCCTCGATGACGTCGACCTCCTGTGCGAACCGAAGATCGACGGTCTCGCGATCGCGCTGCTCTACGAGAACGGTCGCCTCGTCCGGGCAGCGACGCGGGGGGACGGACGGACGGGCGAGGACGTCACCCTCAACGTCCGCACCATCTCGACGATCCCGCGCGTGCTCGCGGGCGACGCCACCGGCCACCCGGCGACGATCGAGGTGCGCGGTGAGGTGTTCCTGCCCGTCGCCGCGTTCGCGGAGCTCAACGCAGCGCACGAGGCTGCGGGCAAGCCCGTGTTCGCCAATCCTCGAAACGCCGCGGCCGGCTCGCTGCGGCAGAAGGACCCGCGCGTCACCGCGGGACGGCCGCTGCGCATGTACGCGCACGGCATCGGCGCGCTCGCGTGGGGCGAGGGTCCGCAGGCGCAGGCCGCGTCCGCGCGCGCGGCGATCACCCGGCAGTCTCAGGTGTACGACCTCCTCAAGGGCTGGGGCGTGCCGGTCTCACCCCACAATCGCGTCGTCACCGGTCTCGACGCCGCCCTCGACGTCGTCGTCGCGACGGGCGAGCACCGTCATGACGTCGAGCACGAGATCGACGGTCTCGTCATCAAGGTCGACGCGCTCGACCTCCAGCAGCGGCTCGGCACGACGAGCCGGGCCCCGCGCTGGGCGATCGCGTACAAGTACCCGCCCGAGGAGGTGACGACCAGGCTGCTCGACATCGTCATCGGCGTCGGGCGCACCGGGCGTGCCACGCCGTACGCCGTCATGGAGCCCGTCCGGGTCGCGGGGTCGGTCGTACGGCAGGCCACGCTCCACAACCAGGACGTCGTCAAGGTGAAGAACGTCCGCATCGGCGACATGGTCGTGCTGCGCAAGGCGGGTGACGTCATCCCCGAGATCCTCGGCCCGGCCGAGAACCAGGCCGACGACGTCGAGCGGCGTGACTTCGTCATGCCCGAGCGCTGCCCCGAGTGCGGCACGCCGCTGCGCCCCATGAAGGAGGGCGACGTCGACCTGCGCTGCCCGAACGCGCGGGCCTGCCCGGCCCAGGTCCGCGGCAGGGTCGAGCACATCGGCGCACGCAACGGGCTCGACGTCGAGGTGCTCGGCGAGGTCACGGCAGCGGCGCTCACCCAGCCTCAGGTGCCCGAGATCCCCCCGCTCGTCACGGAGGCTGGCCTGTTCGACCTCACGCTCGACGACCTCGTGCCGATCGAGGTCGTCGTCCGAGACGCCGAGACCGGTCTGCCCAAGCTCGAGGAGGACGGCGAGGCGAAGATCCGCACGCCGTTCCGGCGGAGCCTCACCCACACGAAGAAGGCGCAGCGGGAGGCCGAGGAGGCTGGGGTCGTCCTGCCCGTGAGCGAGCCGTCGGCCGCCGCGCACAAGCTTCTCGCCGAGCTCGAGCGTGCGAAGACCAAGGACCTGTGGCGCATCCTGGTCTCGCTCAACATCCGGCACGTCGGTCCGGTCGCCGCTCGGGCGCTCGCGGACTGGTTCGGGTCGCTCGACGCGATCCGCGCGGCGACCGTCGAGGAGCTTGCCGCGGTCGAGGGCGTCGGATCGACGATCGCCGAGCAGATCGTCGCGTGGTTCGACGTCGACTGGCACGTCGAGATCGTCGAACGGTGGGCGGCGGCTGGCGTGCGGCTCGCGACGCCCGGGCACCCGGGTCCCGGCGCCGTGCCGACCGATCGGGGCGGGGTGCTCGACGGCGTCACCGTCGTCGTCACGGGCGGCCTCGAGGGCTTCACACGGGACGGCGCGAAGGAGGCGATCCTCGCGGCGGGGGGCAAGGCTGCGGGGTCGGTCTCCAAGAAGACCGACTACGTCGTCGTGGGGGAGAGCGCCGGGTCGAAGGAGACCAAGGCGCGCGAGCTCGGGCTGACGATTCTCGACGAGGCGCAGTTCGTCGCGCTGCTCGCAGGGGGACCCGAGGCGCTCGAGGACGGGGCCGGGGCGTGAGCGTCGTCGTGCGGCGGGCGCGCGAGCGGGATCTCGTCCGGGCGGGGGAGATCACCGCCGAGGCCTACCTCGCCGACGGGCTGCTCGACGAGCATCACGACTACGTGGCGGAGCTGCGTGACGCGTCGCGCCGGGCGTCCGAGGCGACCCTGCTCGTCGCGGTCGAGGTCCCTGATGCGCTGGTGCCCGCCGAAGCGCCGTCGGACGGTGAGGACCGCGCGAGCGGCGCCACGGGTGGGGGCGCCCGCTTCGGCCGACCCGTCCCGCCGCTCGGCGCCGACGCGCCCTGGCCCGCCGAGGCCGAGAGGGCGCTGCTCGGGTCGATCGCCTACGGGGCGCACGGCACGCCGTACGCGGAGATCGCCCGAAATGGAGAGGTCGAGCTGCGGATGCTCGCGGTAGCCTCCGATGCCCGTGGCCGTGGAGCGGGCGAGCTGCTCATGCGGGCGGCGCTGGCGACGGCTCTGGGCGAGGGGTACGAGCGGGTCGTGCTCTCGACGATGCCGGCGATGCGCGCCGCGCAACGGATGTACGAACGGCTGGGCCTCGAGCGGGCGCCAGCCCGAGACTGGATCGTGGAGGACCTCTACATGCTCGTCTACACGACGTGACCGCCGTCCACCCCTCCGACGAGGAGGTCCTCGACGGCGGTGGGTTCACAGACGTCGTGCGCCGTGGGGATCGCGTCCACCGCACTGCCGGTCCGTGGACGCCCTCCGTGCACCGCCTGCTCGGCCACCTGCGTGCCAACGGCGTCGACGAGGTCCCGGCGCCGCATGGCCTCGACGACGAGGGCCGTGAGGTGCTCGACTATCTCCCCGGCGTCGTGCCGAACTACCCGATGCCCGACTGGGCCTGGCACGAGGACGCGCTCGTCGGCGCGGCGCGGCTGCTCGGACGGCTCCACGCCGGCGGGGCTGACCTCGTCGAGCCGATGCGGGACGCCACGTGGCGGGTGCCGGTCATCGAGCCTGCCGAGGTCGTCTGTCACAACGACGCCGCGCCCTACAACCTCGTGTTCGCCGACGGCAGGCCGGTCGGGATCATCGACCACGACTTCTCGGCCCCCGGGCCCCGGGTGCGCGACCTCGCCTACCTCGCGTACCGGATGGTGCCGATCGCGCATCCGCGCAACGCGGACCTGCCGTCCTTCCCCCGCCAGGTCACG
This sequence comes from Actinomycetes bacterium, assembly GCA_023425905.1. Lineage (GTDB taxonomy): Bacteria > Actinomycetota > Actinomycetes > Actinomycetales > Cellulomonadaceae > JAFABT01. Next base: position 4,922 of record JAFABT010000089.1, read on the forward strand.
GCCACCCGCCTCGAGCGGCTCTGCGACGCCTACGCCGATGCCAGCGCAGGGCTGGGCCTCCCACCACTCACCCCGCAGGCCGTGCTAGCGGCGCTCCCGGCGAGGCTCGACGACATCGCCGCGCACGCGTTCGCCTCCGGCCAGGGTGACCACGCTGCGCTCTACCGGCGCGACGCTGACCATGCGCGACGCCTCGCGCGGGCGGAGGACGCGCGTCCAGGTGACCGCACGGCGACCGACGACACCCGACGGCCGAGCCCGGCGCCCGCCCCCGGCGTCGACGTCGAGACCGCGACCTGGGCCCCGCTCCGCACGGTCGCCGTCGGCCCGTGGCTCGCCGGTCTCTCCGACGGGTTCACCAAGCGCGCGAACTCGCTGGTGCCGACGCCCATCGACCTCGACCGCGCCGCGGTCACCAAGCTCGTCGAGCAGACCGAGTCGCTCTACCGCGACGCGGGTCTGCCAGTGACGTTCTGCCTGCGCGGAGAGGGCGAGCAGGCGGCGCTCCTCGCCGACGTCCTCGACGAGCGGGGCTACGACGTCGCGGTGCCCGCCTGGGTGATGGCCGCGCGGCTCGACGGCGGCCTCGTCGCCGATCCGGACGCCCTCGCAGCCTGCGGCGGGACGCTCGAGACCACGCCGACGCCGACGGTCGAGTGGACCACCGCATGGCTGAGCGCCTCGGGCCGTGGCGGGGACCCCGCGCTCGACGCCGTCCCCGTGCGCGTGCTCACGAGCAGTGATGCGGACGCCGTCGTCCCCTCCAGGTATCTCGCTGTTCGTGACCCTGCGCACGGCCTCGTCGCTGTTGCGCGCGTCGCCTACGCCGCGGCGCGCGACGGGGCGGTGTGGGCGGCGCTGTCG
>JAFABT010000333.1 GCA_023425905.1 Actinomycetes bacterium
GGACGGGTGCGACGCGCACCTATCCGTTCACGGGTCGTCACCAGGCGGGCGTGACGACGCCCGCGCAGGACCGGCTCTACCTCGCAGCCTTCGACCTCACGACCGAGGACCCCGCAGCGGTCGTCGCCCTCCTGCGGCGCTGGACCGTCATGGCCGCCCGGCTCACGCAGGGGTTGCCGGCCGGTGCGCTCGATCCGGCCTCGGGCCCGTACGACGCCCCGCCGGACGACACGGGCGAGGCGATGGACCTGCCGCCCGCCGGGCTCACGGTGACGATCGGGTTCGGGCGCTCGCTGTTCGTCGGGGAGGGCGGCGCGGACCGGTTCGGCCTCGCCGACCGGCTGCCCGAGGCGCTCGTCGATCTGCCGCACTTCCCGGCGGACCGGCTCGACCCCGCGCGCTGCGGCGGGGACCTCGTCGTCCAGGCGTGCGCGGACGACCCGCAGGTCGCGGTGCACGCGGTCCGCAACCTCTCGCGTGCCGCCTTCGGCACGGCGCGCATCCGCTGGACCCAGCTGGGCTACGGGCGCACGTCGTCGACGAGCACGGCGCAGCGCACGCCGCGGAACCTCTTCGGCTTCAAGGACGGCACGGCGAACGTCATGGCGGAGGAGACCGCCGCCCTCGACGAGCACGTGTGGGTGCCGCCGTCGCCGGGTGGGTCGGCTGCGGGCTGGATGGCGGGCGGGACCTACCTCGTCGCCCGGCGCATCCGGATGCACGTCGAGACGTGGGACCGTGCGCCGCTGCGGGAGCAGGAGGCTCTCGTGGGGCGGACGAAGGGCGAGGGCGCCCCGTTGTCGGGCGGCACCGAGCACACGGTCCCGGACTTCTCCCTCACGGGCCGGGGCGGTGAGCCGCTCATCGCGCTCAACTCCCACGTCCGGCTCGCGCACCCGAGCGAGAACGGCGGCGTGCGGATGCTGCGCCGTGGCTACAACTTCACGGACGGGAACGACGCGCTCGGTCGGCTGGACGCGGGGCTGTTCTTCATCGCCTTCGTCGGTGATCCCCGGACGCACTACATCCCCATGCAGAACCGGATGTCGCGGGACGACGGGCTCATGGAGTACCTCGTGCACACCGGTTCGGGGCTGTTCGCGATCCCGCCGGGCGTGCCGGACGGGACTCTCCCCTCCGGGCCCGACGGGTCGCCCGTGCTCACGGCCGACGGCCCGTACGTCGGGCAAGGGCTCTTCGCCTGACGGGTGCCGGCGGCGGGTCCGCCCGGGTCCGCCCGGTGTGACCCGGACCACATGCCGCATGCTAAGACCAGGCTGGCCTAAGTTAGGTAAGCCATGCTTAACTCGCCGCATGGCAGTGATGACCGGCACCCGCGTTGAAGCCCCGTGGCACCTCCTCGACGCGACCGTCGTGCGCGTGACGCAGCTGACACCGTCCTTCGTCCGCGTGACCGTGAGCGCCCCCGAGCTCGCCGACCTCACGCAGGGCCCCGGCGACCAGCGCATCAAGCTGCTCCTCCCGCTCGCCGACGGCTCGCTCGGGGCGGTCGCCCAGTGGTGCCGAGGCGCCGCAGACGACGCCGCCGACTGGTACGGCACGTGGCGCGCCCTGCCGTCCGCCGAGCGCAACCCCATGCGGACCTACACGATCCGCGCGGTCCGCCCGCTCGACGCCGAGCTCGACATCGACCTCGTCCGCCACGGCGACGGCGGACCCGCCTCCCGCTGGGCGTGCGCCGTGCGCGTCGGCGACCGCGTCGCCGTCCTCGCACCCAACGGACGGTTCGAGGGCGACCCGGGCGGCTACGAGTGGCGGCCCCCGACGGGCCGGTGCGACCTGCTCCTCGCGGGCGACGAGACCGCGGCCCCCGCGATCTGCGCGATCCTCGAGAACCTCCCGGCCGGATCGGTCGCGACCGCGTTCATCGAGGTGCCGGAGGCAACCGACGCGCTTGACCTCGGCCTCCCCGAGGGCGTCACCCTCACCTGGCTGCCCCGCTCGGGCGCCCCGGTCGGCTCGCTCCTCGCCCCGGCTGTGCGTGCGGCCGCGGCGGTCCTCGTCGCGAAGGACGTCCCCGGCGCCGCCGCGGGCGACGAGCCCGACGAGATCGACGTCGACACGACGCTGCTCTGGGACGCGCCCGCCGCGGCCCCCACCGACTGCCCGGGCCTCTACGCCTGGCTCGCGGGAGAGGCCGGCGTCATCACCGGCCTGCGCCGCCACCTCGTGCGGGACCTCGGGTTCCCGCGCAGCGCCGTCGCCTTCATGGGCTACTGGCGCCTCGGCCGTCCGTCCTTCGACTGACCGGCCCGTCCGAGCGTCGCGGGGCCCTGGGCCCGCGACGCCCATCATCCTGATCGGAGAACCCCCGTGCGTACTCGTCCTGCCCGCAGGAACGCCGCCGTCGCCGCCGTCGCGGCGCTCGGTCTGCTCGCGCTGTCCGCCTGCTCGTCCGGCTCGGACGCCCCGGCCGCGTCCGCGACGCCCGACGCGAGCGCCTCCGCGACCGCCGCGACCGACACCTTCCCGGTGACGATCACCCACGCCTTCGGCGAGACGACCGTCCCTGCCGAGCCGACCCGCGTCGTCACGGTGTCGTGGGCCAACCAGGACACCGTCATCGCGCTCGGCGTCGCACCCGTGGCGCAGCCCTTCGCGTCCTACGGCGGCGACGCCGAGGGGTGGCTGCCGTGGACGAAGACGGGCTTCGAGGCGCTCGGCGCCGCGCAGACCCCGACGCTGCTCTCCGAGGACGACGGCCTGCCCTTCGAGGACATCGCTGCGGCCGACCCCGACGTCATCGTCGCGACGTACTCCGGCCTCACGCAGGAGGACTACGACACCCTCACGGGCATCGCCCCGACGATCGCCTACCCCGAGGTCGCCTGGAACACCGACTGGAAGACGCAGCTCGAGCTCACGGGCAAGGCGCTCGGCCGTTCCGCGAAGGCCGCCGAGGTCACCGCGAGCGTCGAGAAGTCGATCACGGACGCGGTCGCCGCGGCGCCCGAGCTCGCGGGCACGTCCTTCGCGTACCTGTGGTTCTCCTCGGCCGACCCGAGCACCGTGACGTACTACAC
>JAFABT010000352.1 GCA_023425905.1 Actinomycetes bacterium
CGCCGGAGGAGTTCGTCACCCGCTACCTCGTCGGGGCGCTGCACGCCCGGACGGTCGTCGTCGGGCACGACGTGCGGTTCGGCTGGCAGAACTCCGGGGACCTGTCGACGATGCGGGCGCTGGGGGAGCGGCACGGTTTCGCGGTCGAGGTCATCGACGACGTCCGGCCCGGCGGGGACGACGAGGACGAGCGCCGCTGGTCCTCGACGTGGGTGCGCGAGCTGCTCGCGGGCGGTGACGTCGCGGCCGCCGCCGTGGTGCTCGGGCGGCCGCACCGCGTGCGGGGTGTCGTCGTCCACGGCGACGCGCGCGGGCGTGAGCTCGGCTACCCGACGGCCAACCTCGGTGCGACGACGGGCATGGTCCCCGCCGACGGCGTCTACGCCGGCCGGCTGGTGCGTGGCGAGCGGCGGCCGGACGGCACCCCGGTCGTGCCGGCGGACCGCGTGCTGCCGGCAGCGGTCTCCATCGGCACCAACCCGACCTTCGACGGCCGGGAGCGCCGGGTCGAGGCGTACGTGCTCGACCGCACCGACCTCGACCTGTACGACGAGGACGTCGCGCTCGAGCTCGTCGCACGGCTGCGGCCGACCCTGCGGTTCGCGTCCGTCGACGAGCTGCTCACGCGGATGGCGCAGGACGTCGACGAGGTGCGGACCGTGCTCGGGCAGCCGTCCTGACGACGTCACCCACGGCGGGCCGGGCCACGGCGTCGCGGAGGTCACCCACGAACGTCGTGGTCGTGCTGGTAGAGTGATCGAGCCGTACGACCGGCCGCGGACAGAGAGAGCCCGGGTGGACATGCCCCGGAGCACCGCGCAACGAGAATCCTGAGGAGCACCGTGTCGCTCGACACTGCCACGAAGCAGTCCATCATGGCCGAGTACGCCACCCACGAGGGCGACACCGGCTCGCCCGAGGTCCAGATCGCCGTCCTCACGCAGCGCATCAAGGACCTCACCGAGCACCTCAAGACGCACAAGCACGACCACCACAGCCGCCGCGGCCTGCTGCTGCTCGTCGGTCGTCGTCGCCGTCTGCTCGGCTACCTGCAGAAGGTCGACATCAACCGCTACCGCAGCCTGATCGAGCGCCTCGGCCTTCGCCGCTGATCTTCACCGCCCAGCCCGGACCGCAAGGTCCGGGCTGGATCGGTGTCAGGGCCTGCCGCGGGACGGGCCCTGGGGCTTCACCACATCCCGTGCACGAGATACCACGCACCGCGCCGTACGGACCCGTCTGGTCCTCGGTAGTGGCCCCCGGAACCCCGCTCCACGCGGGTGGGTCCGAGGACCTCGATCGAAGACCGTCGGACCGCGGCGCCCCCGATGAACATAAGGAGGGCACCCATGGAGGGTCCCGAGATCACGTTCGCCGAGGCTGTCATCGACAATGGCCGCTTCGGCACCCGCACCGTCCGCTTCGAGACGGGCCGCCTCGCCAAGCAGGCCGGCGGCGCAGCCGTCGCCTACCTCGACGGTGAGACGACGCTGCTCGCCACGACCACCGCCGGCAAGCACCCGAAGGATCACTTCGACTTCTTCCCGCTGACGATCGACGTCGAGGAGCGTCAGTACGCCGCGGGCAAGATCCCCGGCTCGTTCTTCCGCCGTGAGGGCCGTCCCTCGACCGAAGCGATCCTCGCCTGCCGCCTCGTCGACCGCCCGCTGCGCCCGCTCTTCGTCAAGGGCCTGCGCAACGAGGTCCAGGTCGTCCTCACCGTGCTGTCGATCCACCCGGACGACTCCTACGACACGCTCGCCATCAACGCGGCCTCGATCGCGACGCAGCTGTCGGGCCTGCCGTTCTCCGGCCCCGTCGCCGGCGTGCGCATCGCGCTCGTCGACGGCCAGTGGGTCGCGTTCCCGCGCTACTCCGAGCGTGAGCGTGCGACGTTCGACATGGTCGTCGCCGGGCGCGTCGTCGGTGACGACGTCGCGATCGCGATGATCGAGGCCGAGGCGCCGAGCAAGTCCTGGGACCTCATCACGCTCGAGGGCAAGACCGCCCCGACCGAGGACGTCGTCGCGGCAGGCCTCGAGGCCGCCAAGCCGTTCATCAAGTCACTCGTCGAGGCCCAGCAGGAGCTCGCAGCCAAGGCCGCGAAGCCGACGCAGGAGTTCCCGCTCTTCCCCGACTACCAGCCGGACGTCTACGAGGCGGTCGAGGCTGCGGCCGCCGGCCCGATCGACCAGGCCATGACGATCGCGGACAAGCAGGACCGCGAGAACCGTCAGGACGAGATCAAGGCCGAGATCGTCGAGAAGCTCGCCGAGCAGTTCGCCGGCCGTGAGAAGGAGGTCGGGGCCGCGCTGCGCGCCGTGACCAAGAAGATCGTCCGCAAGCGCATCCTCACCGACGGCTTCCGCATCGACGGTCGTGGCCTGCGGGACATCCGCACGCTCTCCGCCGAGGTCGAGGTGCTGCCCCGCGTCCACGGCTCGGCGATCTTCGAGCGTGGCGAGACGCAGATCATGGGTGTGACGACGCTCAACATGCTCCGCATGGAGCAGCAGCTCGACACGCTCTCGCCCGAGACGCGCAAGCGCTACATGCACAACTACAACTTCCCGCCGTACTCGACCGGTGAGACCGGCCGCGTGGGCTCCCCGAAGCGTCGCGAGATCGGCCACGGCGCGCTCGCCGAGCGGGCGATCCTGCCCGTGCTGCCGAGCCGCGAGGAGTTCCCCTACGCGATCCGCCAGGTCTCCGAGGCGCTCGGCTCGAACGGCTCGACGTCGATGGGCTCCGTCTGCGCCTCGACGCTGTCGCTGCTCAACGCCGGTGTGCCGCTCAAGGCCCCCGTCGCGGGCATCGCGATGGGCCTCGTCTCCGACACGATCGACGGTGAGACCCGCTACGCGGCCCTCACCGACATCCTCGGTGCCGAGGACGCGTTCGGCGACATGGACTTCAAGGTCGCAGGCACCGCCGACTTCATCACGGCGATCCAGCTCGACACGAAGCTCGAGGGCATCCCGGCCTCTGTCCTCACCTCGGCGCTCGCCCAGGCGAAGGACGCCCGCCTCGCGATCCTTGACGTGCTCAAGGAGGCCATCGACGTCCCCGACGAGATGAGCCCCTTCGCGCCGCGGGTCATCTCCGTCAAGGTCCCGGTCGACAAGATCGGCGAGGTCATCGGCCCCAAGGGCAAGATGATCAACCAGATCCAGGAGGAGACCGGCGCGGACATCTCGATCGAGGACGACGGCACCGTCTACATCGGCGCTGTCGACGGCCCCTCGGCGGAGGCGGCGCGGGCCGCGATCAACGCGATCGCCAACCCGCACATGCCTGAGATCGGTGAGCGCTTCGTCGGCACCGTCGTGAAGACGACGACCTTCGGTGCGTTCGTCTCCCTGTCGCCGGGCAAGGACGGTCTGCTGCACATCTCGCAGATCCGTCGCCTCGTGGGCGGCAAGCGGGTCGAGAACGTCGAGGACGTCCTCGGCATCGGGCAGAAGGTCCAGGTCGAGATCGGCGAGATCGACCCCCGCGGCAAGCTCTCCCTCCACGCGGTCCTCGACGAGGACTCCGAGAAGGACGCCGCCGCCGAGGGTGACGACGCCTGAGGT
>JAFABT010000369.1 GCA_023425905.1 Actinomycetes bacterium
GCGCGGCGACGGTCGGGGCGGTGATCTTCGGCACGGTGCCATTATCACCGGCGCGCGCCGGCGGGTCCGGACGCACGACGCCCCCGGGTCGACGTGCGACCCGGGGGCGTCGTGGTGAGGGCTCAGCCCTCGCGATCAGCCGATCAGCGCCATCCGGCCACCCGGAGGGTCGCCGGCTTCGTCACGGACTTCTTCTTGTTGCCCGTGAACACGGCGCGGTACTGCGCGTCGTGCGTGGCCCCGGTGACGCGGACCGTGAGGGTCGTCTTCGTCGCGCCCGTGATCGTCGTCCACGTGCCGCCGAGCAGCTTGTGCTGCCAGGTGACCTTCGGCGTCGGGAAGCCCGTCGCCGACGCCCGGAAGGTCGCGGTCGAGCCCAGGCGCTTGGTCACGCTCTGCGGGTTCTTGACGATCTTCGGGGACTGGGCCTTGACCGTGAGGGTCGCGGCCTTCGTGTAGACCTTCTTCTTCGCGGACGACGTCGTGAAGACCGCCCGGTACTGGGCCTTGTGCGTGCCCTTGGTGACCTTGACCTTGAGGGTCGTCGACTTCTTGCCCTTGAGGGTCGTCCAGGACTTGCCGGCGAGCTTGCGCTGCCAGGAGACCTTCGGGGTCGGGAAGCCGGTGGCCTTGGCCTTGAAGGTCACCGTCTTGCCCAGAGCAGCCTTGACGCTCTTGGGGTGGGAGGTGATCTTCGTCGCGACGGGCTTGACCGTGAGGGTCGCGGCCTTCGAGACGGCCTTGCCGGCCGAGTTCGTGAACACGGCGCGGTACTGCGCCTTGTGCACACCCTTGGTCACGGCGACCTTGAGGGTCGTCGACGTCGCACCCTTGACGGCCGTCCACGGCTTGCCGACGAGCTTGCGCTCCCAGGCGACCGTGGGGGCCGGCGTGCCCGTCGCGGTGGCCGTGAACGACGCGGTCGCGCCGAGCTTGGCCGTGACGGACGCGGGCTGCGAGGCGACCTTCGGCGCAACCGTCACCGGCGCGTCGGGGGTGACCGTGAGCGTCGCTGCCGAGGACGCGGCCGTGCCGGCGGTGTTCGTGAACACCGCGCGGTACTGCGCCTTGTCGAGGGCGGCCGTGGCCGTCACCGTGAGCGAGCCCGACGTGGCACCCGCGACCGTCGTCCACGCGCCGCCGACGAGCTTGCGCTCCCAGGCGACGGACGGGGCCGGCGTGCCGGAGGCGGCGGCGGTGAACGTGACCGAAGCCCCGTTCGCGACCGTCGCCGACTTCGGCTGCGTCGTGACGACCGGCGCGACCGTGATCGGCGCGTCGGACGGGCCGACGAGCTTCGCGACGCCCCAGCGGCTCGTGTCCTGGTAGGACCGGCCGGTCGGGTCGACCCACGAGCGGACCGCGGTGCGTGCACCGGCGGTGCCGTCGTTGACCTGCGCCTCGATGCCGACGAGCGCGTCGAGCTCCGCCTCGCTGAGCTTGATCGACAGCTCGACGACGTAGCCGCCGTCGACGGTCTTCGTCGCGCTCGTGAGGTTGTCGCCGATGACCGCGAGGTCACCGCTCACTGACACGTCGTTGGCGAAGTTCACCCGGTACTGGCCGTCGGCCGGAGCGTAGGCGCCCGCCTTGGTGTTGCCGGGGTTGACGAAGAACTCGATCGAGTCCTGCTCCCACGCGTTCGAGCTGCCCTTGTCGAGCGTCGGGTCCGTGACCTCGAAGAGGGCGTTGAGCTTGCCCTCGGACCACAGGACGCGAACGTCGGCGCTCGCGCCGCCCGTGCCCTCGACCTGGGTGGTCGTCGTGAAGACGTTCGCGTCAGCCCACGTGGCGTCGATCTCCCCGTCGATGACGGGGACGGTGCGCGCCTGCGGCACCTCGACGTACGCGACCTTCTCGATGAGCGCGAGCACACCGAGCTGCTTGCTCGTCTCCTGCTTGTTCGTGAGGTCGTTCCACGAGTTCTGCGTCTCCGTGGCCCCGTCGGTGATCCGGACGTCGAAGGCGACGGTGCCGCCCTTGGCGAGCCCGGTGACCGGGACCTCGACGACGACGGCGTAGCCGCCGGGGACCGTCTCGGCGTCGGTGCGGTCGACCGTCACCTTCTCGGTCCCGACGAACACGTCGACCGTGTCCTGGGCTCCGTCGTCCGTGGCGTCGGCGACGACGACACGGGCCGCGAGGCCCTCGTCGGACCAACGGGCCTGGAAGCCCGAGCCGTCACCGATGACGAACGGCGGGATCTTCGCCCACTCGGCGGCGTCGAGCGTGCCGCTGGACTGGTGGACGTTCACCTGGTTGGTGAGCACGGGCAGCTGCGTGCGGTCGACGATGCCCCAGTAGGCCGGCTTGGCCTGGAGGTTGTCGTCGAACACGAGCGGCTCGCCCTCACGCCACGAGCGGGAGTCGTACGGCCCCCACAGCGTGACCGACCACAGCGGGTTCTCCGCGTGGTAGCTGCGGAGCATGTCGAACACGTCCGCGTAGTAGTACCCCTGCTTGATGCGGAGGTTCCGGCTGACCGTGCCGTCGATCGGCGCGTCGAACTCGGAGACGTCCTGCAGCAGGCCGAGCGAGCCGAGCTTCTCGAGCGAGGCGCGCATGGGAGCGACGGGCTGGGCCAGGCTCACGTGGAACTGGTGGCCGATGCCGTCGATCGGAGCGTCCCGCGCGATGAGGCGCGAGATGAAGTCGAAGTACGCCTGGCGCTTGGCCGGGAGCTCCGTGTTGTAGTCGTTGATGAAGAGCTTGACGGGGCCGTCGGCCACGCCCTTGTTGAACGCCTCGTCGGCGTACTCGAACGCGAGGTCGACGAACTCCTCACCGAGGACGTCGAACCAGCGGCTGCGACGCATGCCGTCGGCCTCGGACTCGGCGATGACCTCGTTGACGACGTCGTAGCCGACGATCGGGTTGCCCTCGGTGCCGAACTCGCCGTACTTCGTCCGGTAGTGCTCGGCGATCGTCGTGATGTGCGTCCGCATGCGGTCGCGGAGGATCTCCTGGTCAGCGGGGCTGTTCGTGAGCGGCGTGCCGTCGGTGTGGTTGAAGAACCAATCCGGCGTCTGGCTGTACCACACGAGGGTGTGCCCGAAGACCCGCAGGCCGTTGGCGATCGCGTAGTCGATGAGCTGGTCGCCCTGGTCGAAGGTGAACTCACCCTCGGTCGGCTGGACGGCCTCGGGCTTCATCGCGTTCTCGGCCGTGATCTGGTTGAAGTGCTTGAGCACGAGCTCCGAGGGGACGCCCGCCGTCTCGCGGCTGTCGATCGCGACACCGAAGGGGAACGGGACCTCGTCCTTGATCGACGGGATGTCGGTCTGGATGCTCAGCGCCGGGCGCGTGATGATGATGTCGTCGACGTAGAAGTCGGCGAGCGAGGTGGCCGACTCGAAGTAGAGGAGCGCGGAGTCCGCGTCCCCCATCGAGTAGGTCACCTCGACCTTGGTCCAGGCGTCAGCGGTCACACCGGTGATGGTCTGGATCGTGTCGTAGGACGTGTCCGCGCCGATCGTGCGCGCGATGCTCAGGCGCATGTCGGCGGGCTCGGCACCCTCGGCGAGACGGACCCACGCGGAGATCGCGTAGGGGGCGCCGCGCTCGAACGCGGTCGTGACGTCGGCGCCGAGGCCGTGCCACGCTTCGGCACGGTTGGAGACGAGCGCGCTCTGCGAGCCGCCGTGCGCCTGGACGGCCGACAGTGCGACCGTCTCGCTGCCACGTGCGCCCCACGGGCCGAGGTCGTTCTCGAAGTCGTTCGAGAGCGGGACGGTGTCGCCACCGGGCACGCCACCCTGGGGGAGCGTGAAGGCCCAGCCCTGGGCGAGGCGCTCGGAGACGACTGTGCGGGTCGCCGCGAGGCTGCCCGAGCGGTTGACGTCGCCGCCGTCGTGGACGAGGACGATCTCTCCAGCCTTCATCGAGGCGCGGAGGTTGTCCGTGAGGGTGTCGACGTCCTGGGTGGCCCAGTCCTCGATCGTGTTCGTCACCGCGAGCGGCTGCATCCCGAGCTCGACCGCGACCGGCTGGCTCACGCCCCAGCTGCCGTTGGGTGCCCGGAAGTACGGCACCTTGGCGTTCGGGTCACCGAGCGCGGTGCGGATGATCTCGAGGTTCTCCTTGAGGTCCGCACGGATCTGCTCGGCCGTCCAGCTGCCCATGTCGGCGTAGCCGGTCGTGTGGTTGCAGAGGGTGTGGCCCTCGTCGACCATGCGCCGCAGCAGGTCCGCGCCTCCGTTCTCGATGTTCGTGCCGATGACGCAGAACGTCGCGGGCAGGCGGTTGAGCTTGAGGAAGTCGAGCAGCTCCGCGGTCACCTCGCCGTTCGGGCCGTCGTCGAAGGTGAGCGCGGCGACGTTGCCCGAGCCGCGCGCGGCGGAGACCGGGGTCTCCGTCGGGTCGACCGCGCCGCCGAGGACGAAGTCGGGGTCGGACGGGTCGCCCGGCTCGACGACGACCGGGAGGCCTTCGATGGTCACGTCGTCGATGAGGAAGGACGGGTTGACCGCGTCGGGCGCCTCACCGATCGCCGAGGCCTCGATGTAGAGCTGCGCGGCGGACAGGCCGGTCGGCATGGGGTAGGAGCCGGAGACCTCGACCCAGCCGTCAGCGGTGACGGTGGTCGCGGTCGTCGCGTCGGCGTAGTTGTCCTCGCCCGAGGCGGTCTCCTTGACCGTGGCCTTGACGACGGAGGAGCCCACGGTGTCGGCGGCGAGCTTCGCCATGAAGGAGATGTCGTACGTCTCACCGGCCACGAACCGGGACTTCACCTCGAGGCCCGGTCCCTCGTAGCCGGCGGTGCGGCCCGAGACGAGCATCGCACCGGCGCCCGCGTGGGCGTCGGTCGAGATCGCGAGCGTGGGATTGCCCATCTTCGACCAGGGCGCGGTCGAGCCGCCCTCAAAATCGCTCGACAGGATGACGCCCGGTTCGGGGGTCTCAGCTGCTCCGGACGGGAGCGCACCCCCCAGGCTCACGGCGACGGCGGCAACGCCCGCCGCCATCGTGGAAAACGTTCTCGAAAGTTTCACGTATCGCTCCTTTGCGATGCAACGCGTGGTGTGTCCGGTCCGGTTTCGGTGTGGGAAGCGTGTCGGACCAGTGGCTATTCAGCCGTGATAGCAGGACAGTACCGTGAAGACGGGCACAAGAGGAGGCCCCGGGTGTCGTGATTTCCGGCCGAAACTTTCGGACGCGGCCGAACGGGTGAGGGCGTCGTCAGTCCCATGACCGGCAGTCTCGCTAGGCTCGGCGCATGACCCCCGGCACCCCCCATCCGTCCCTGCACTCGACCGAGGTCGACGGCACCGGGCGGCTCGTCGTCTTCCTCCACGGGTTGTTCGGCCAGGGCAAGAACTTCGCCGGGATCGCGAAGTCCCTCAGCCCCGCTCACCGTTCGCTCCTCGTCGACCTGCCCGATCACGGCCGCTCGGCGTGGACCGGACGCCTCGACTACGTCGTCATGGCAGACGCGGTCGCCGCGCTGCTGCGCGACCGCGACCCGTCGGCCGAGCCCGTCCACGTCGTCGGCCACTCGATGGGTGGCAAGGTGGCCATGCAGCTCGCGCTGCGGCACCCGGATCTCGTCGCGCGGCTCGTCGTCCTCGACATCTCACCCGCCGACGTCACCGAGTCGGGGGAGTTCGCGCACCTGCTCGACGCGCTCTCCGGCCTCGACCTGTCCTCGATCGACTCCCGCGGCGAGGCGGACGACGCCCTCGCCGCCGCGATCCCGAGCCCGACCGTCCGAGGCTTCCTGCTGCAGAACCTCCGTCGGCGGCACGACGAGGCAGGAGGCTGGGCCTGGCGCGCGAACCTCGCGATGCTCCGACGCGACCTCCCCGAGATCTCTGGGTTCCCCGGGCACGACGGCCCGCCCTTCGACGGTCCCGTCCTCTGGGTCGCCGGCGAACGCTCCGACTACGTGCGACCCGAGCACGAGCCGGCGATGCGCGCGCTGTTCCCCCGGACGCGCCTGCTCACCATCAAGGGGGCAGGGCACTGGGTGCACTCCGAGCGGCCCGAGGTCGTCGTCGAGGCGCTGCGCGTCTTCCTCACCGACTGATCAGCCAGCGTCGGCGCCGGTGCCACCGTCGCCGTCGGGCAGGTCGTAGACGAGCCCGGCGCCCGTCACCCGAGCCCCCGCGGACGGCACGTGCGGCGTGCGACGTCCGTCATGCCCGAGGTGCTCGACCGTGAGCCCGTGCAGCAGGACCGCGACGTCGCTCACGAGCCTTCGGTGGCACCGCCACCACAACGTCTCGCTGCACATGACGACGACGGCGCCGCCCGCTCCCCGGTCAGCCGCAGCGACGTCGGCGACGAGCTGAGCCATCCCGGCGCGGAACTCCGGACCGCGGGTGTAGGCCGCGTATGCGCGGAAGGCCGCGACCCGCCACCACCGGTCGGCCTCGGGCACGCCCTTGGCCGCGGCCCGACGACCGCCCAGGCGCGGCTCCCAGCGGTACCCGACACCGGCCTCCGGCAGCCATCGGGCGAGCTCGTCGGAGGCGACGTGCGGGTTGCGCCTGCTCCCGGGGAAGCGGCGCACGTCGACGAGCGACCCGACCCCGGCGTCGTGCAGCAGCTCGACGATGCGCGCCTGCTCGGCGGTGCCATGCCCGAAGGTGAGCAGGGTCGGGGTCGTCATCGACCCAGCCTGCCGCAGCGCCGGCGCCCCGTCG
>JAFABT010000026.1 GCA_023425905.1 Actinomycetes bacterium
CGTCGTCCCGGTGCCCGACATCGCAGACCTTGCGAGCACGCCCCCGCCCGGGACCTCCCCCGGCGGCGACGCTGCCCGCGACGACGCCGACCTCGCGGGCAGCGCAGGGCGCCCACCGGCCGACCCCGATCGCGCCGTCGCTGCCCGGTCCTCGATGTGGCCCCACATCGAGGAGCACGTCGTCGACCTCGTGCTCGGCCACGACTCGACCCTCGTGTTCACGAACTCGCGCCGGGGAGCGGAGCGGCTCACCGCGCGGCTCAACGAGACCTGGGCGCGGCGCCTGGGTCTCGACGTCGCTGAGCCAGGGACGGTGCGGACGGCAGCCGTCCCGGGCCAGTCAGGGTCCGCAGCCGCGCTCCCGGAGCAGTTCGACGGCGTCCTCGCCAAGGCGCACCACGGCTCGATGTCCCGGGTCGAGCGCACGCGCACGGAGGAGCTGCTCAAGGCCGGCGCGCTGCCTGCGGTCGTGGCGACCAGCTCACTCGAGCTGGGGATCGACATGGGCAGCCTCGACCTCGTCGTCCAGGTCGGAGCGCCGCCGTCGGTCGCCTCAGGCCTCCAGCGCGTCGGCCGAGCCGGGCACAGCGTCGGAGCGATCTCCCGTGGGGTCGTGCTCCCGACGCACCGCGGCGAGCTCGTCGCGGCCGCGGTCACCGCCGAGCGCATGCGCGCGGGCGCGCTCGAAGCACTCACCCTCGTGCGCAACCCGCTCGACGTCCTGGCGCAGCACGTCGTCGCGATGGTCGCGCTCGACGACTGGACGGTGACCGACCTCGCTCGCCTCGTCCGGCGCGCGGCCCCGTTCGCCGGGCTCGGGGACGGCCTCCTGGCTGCAGTCCTTGACATGCTCGCGGGCCGCTACCCGGCGGAGAGCTTCGCCGAGCTGCGACCGCGGCTCGTCTGGGACCGCACCACAGACGTGCTCACGGGCAGGCCCGGGAGCCAACGGCTCGCCGTGGTGAGCGGTGGCACGATCCCCGACCGGGGCATGTTCGGGGTGTTCCTCGCTGCGCCGTCCCAGGCCCCCGGCACTCCGTCCGGGCCGCGCACGTCCAGCCCCGACGCACCACCTGGTGGACGCGCAGAGAGCGACCCTGGACCGCGGCAGCGCGGCGAACGACGCGTCGGAGAGCTCGACGAGGAGATGGTCTACGAGTCTCGCGTCGGCGACACCTTCACCCTGGGCTCTTCGACGTGGCGGATCGACGAGATCACCTACGACCGTGTGCTCGTCACCCCGGCCCCGGGCCAGCCCGGGAGGCTACCGTTCTGGAAGGGCGACTCGCCCGGCCGCCCGCTCGAGCTCGGTCGAGCGATCGGCGCCTGGATCCGCGAGATCGGTGAGACCGACCCGGGACGAGCGCGCGAGCGCCTCACCGCAGCCGGTCTCGACGCGTGGGCGCAGGACAACCTCCTCGCCCTGCTCGCGGAGCAGCGCGAGGCGACCGGCACCGTCCCGGACGACCGCACGCTCGTCGTCGAGCGCTTCCGCGACGAGATCGGCGACTGGCGCGTCGTCGTGCACAGCCCCTTCGGCGCACGGGTGCACGGCCCGTGGGCGCTCGTGCTCACCGCACGCCTCCGGCAGCGGTACGGGGTCGACGCCTACGCGGTCCCGGCCGACGACGGCATCGTGCTCCGGCTGCCCGACGTGGCCGAGACGGACGACGACGCGGCGGTGTCGGTCGCGGACCTCCTCGTCGACCCGACAGAGGTCGCCGCAGCGGTGCGCGCAGAGCTCGGCGGATCTGCGCTGTTCGCGGCGCGCTTCCGCGAGGCCGCGGCCCGCGCCCTCCTGCTCCCGCGGCGACGCCCCGACCGCCGCCAGGCGCTCTGGCAGCAGCGCCAGCGGTCGGCCCAGCTGCTCCAGATCGCCGCGGAGCACCCCGAGTTCCCGATCATCCTCGAAGCCGTGCGCGAATGCCTGCAGGACGACTTCGACGTGCCCGGTCTCACCGCCCTCATGCACGAGGTCGCCCACCAGCAGATCCGCGTCGTCGACGTCACGACGCCGCTGCCGTCGCCGTTCGCGCGCTCGCTGCAGCAGGGGTACACCGCGCAGTTCCTCTACGAGGGAGACGCCCCGCTCGCCGAGCGCCGGGCCGCGGCGCTCACTCTCGACCCCGCGCTGCTCGCGGACCTGCTCGGGGACGGGGCGGCCGAGCTCGCCGACCTCCTCGACCCCGACGCGGTCCTCACGGTCGAGTCCGAGATCGCACGGACCGCGCCCGCGCGCCGGGCGAAGGACGCCGAAGGGGTCGCCGACCTTCTGCGGACCCACGGCCCGCTGTCCGCATCGGACGTGCGCGCGCGCGTCCGCGACGACGCCCATGAGCATGTCGAGGACTGGCTCCGGGAGCTCGCCGTGGCACGCCGCATCATCCCCGTACGGCTCGCCGGCGCCGACGAGCACTCCCAGTGGGCCGCCGTCGAGGACGCCGCACGCCTGCGTGACGGGCTCGGCGTGGCCCTGCCCCCCGGGATCCCTGCGGCCCTCGCCGAGCCGGTCTCCGACCCGGTCGGAGACCTCGTGCGTCGGCACGCCCGGACCCACGGACCGTTCACCGCAGGGCAGGTCGCGCGCCGGCTGGGCCTGCCCGCCGTCCTCGTGGCCGAGGTCACCCGCCGCCTCGTGCGCGACGGAGCGCTCGTCACCGGGCGCATCCGTCCCGACGCGATCCGTCCCGCCTCGGGAGAGGCAGACCTCTGCGA
>JAFABT010000105.1 GCA_023425905.1 Actinomycetes bacterium
CCCCCTCCCGGTTGCCGTGCAGGTGCCGCGGCTCGGGGCGCGCGTCGACGTCGAGCCCGTGGGCGTCGCGGCCGACGGCCAGATGGAGATCCCCGAGTACGCCGAGGTCGCCGGCTGGTACCGCTTCGGTGCCGCACCCGGGACGGATCGCGGCACCGCCGTCGTCGCCGCCCACGTCGACTCGATCGCCTCGGCCGGCCTGGGCCCCTTCGCGCAGCTGCGCGACGCGAAGGAGGGCGACGAGGTCGAGGTGACGCTCGACGACGGACGCACCGTCAGCTACGTCATCGACGCGATCGACCGGCAGCCCAAGAAGGGCATCGACTGGGAGGACGTGTTCGTCCGCGGCGGCGACCACCGACTCGTCCTCATCACGTGCGGCGGGCGGTTCCTGCGCGACCTGGGGCGGTATGAGGACAACGTCCTCGTCACCGCGTTGCCAGCCGGTGCATGACGATGGCCCCGGCATCGGTCATACTCGCATCACGCCCCACCCGCACCGCGCAGCCCGCCATCACCGCGCACCCCGCGCGCACGACGCCCGACCGCCCGAGGGAGGACCAGGTGCCCGAACGCAGGCCTGACCTGCGCCTCGCTCCTGCCCCGGACCCGACGGAGCTTGACGACCAGGCGCTCGGCCTCGCGTTCGCGCGCGGCGACGAGGACGCGCTGCGGGAGGCGTACCGCCGGTGGTCGTCCCTGCTCCACACCCTCGCACTGCGCTCGCTCGGCTCGGTGCACGACGCGGAGGACGTCACCCAGCAGGTTTTCGTCAACGCGTGGCGCCGTCGGGCAGGCTTCGACCCCGCCCGTGCGCCGCTGCCCGCGTGGCTCGTCGGCATCACCCGCAACACGATCAAGGACCTCCACGAGCGGCACGCGCGCGACCGCCGCGACGCCGTGGCCGTCGGGGCCCGCCTCGACCGCGACCCGGACCCCGACACCGCCCACCTCGCCGACCGGCTCACCGTCGTGGACGAGCTCGGCCGACTCGGCGAGCCCCAGGGCACGATCGTCAAGCTCGCGTTCTACGGGGACCTCACGCACGACGAGATCGCCCGCCGGCTCGACCTCCCGCTCGGGACGGTCAAGAGCCACATCCGCCGGAGCCTCATGCGCCTGCGCGACCGATTGGAGGTGGACCATGCAGCAGCACTCTGAGCCTGACGACCTCGCCATGCTCGCCCTCGGCGAGCAGGTCCCCGACGAGGTCGCCCGCCACGTCGCGGAGTGCACCGTGTGCGCCGCGGAGCGCGACGCGTTCGCCGCGGTCCTCACGACCGTCCGAGCCGCGGAGCACGACGCACCGCTCGTCGCGCCCGACGACGCCGTGTGGGGGCGCATCGAGAGCGAGCTCGAGCTCGCAGACACGTCCGCGGGCCCCGGTGCCTCGGTCGTCGACCTCTCCGCGCGTCGCGAGCGCTCCCGCCCGTGGCCGTGGATCGCCGCGGCCGCAGCGGTCGGCGTCGTCGCCGGCGGTGCGGGGACCGGCTGGATGATGTCCCGCACCCCCGCGGAGGAGCCGCCGACCGTCGTCGCCCAGGCCCCGCTCGAGGCCCTGCCCGACTGGGACGGGGCGACGGGCGCGGCGTCCGTCACCGTTGCGGCCGACGGCAGCCGCACCCTCGTGCTCGACGTCGCCGGGACCGTGCCGGAGGACGGCTTCCGCGAGGTGTGGCTCATCGACCGCGAGGTCACGCGCCTCGTGAGCATCGGCGTCCTCGAGGGGTCTCAGGGCACCTTCGTCATCCCCGCCGGGATCGACCTCGACGACTTCGCAGTCGTCGACGTCTCCCAGGAGAGCCTCGACGGCGACCCGGCGCACTCAGGCGACAGCATCGTCCGCGGCGTGCTCGAGACCTGACCCGAGCGGCGGTGGCGCTCTAGACCCGACTCGAAGGGCGGCGGCGCGCGAGGATGACGCCGTCGTCCAGGTGGGCGCGCGCGCCGTCGGGGCCGGTCGCGTCGCGCGTGACGACGTCGCACCGCACGACCTCCCACTCGGCCTCCGGCAGCGCGAGCTCGGCGAGCTCCTCGGCGGGACTCGGCATGTCGAGGTGGTGCGTGGACCACGGCGGCGCGGCGGCGTGCGACACGACGAGCAGGTGCCCGCCAGGAGCGACCCGACCGGCGGCAGCCCGCAAGATCGCGATGCGGTCGAGGCGGACGGGGGAGTGCAGAAAGCTCGACGTCACGAGGTCGAAGGTGCCCTCATGGTCCCAGTGGGCGAGGTCCGTCGCCTCGAAGGTCGCGGTCACGCCGCGCTCGCGGGCTGCGGCCCGGGCGCGGTCGACAGCGGTGGGGGACAGGTCGACGCCCGTCGCGTCCCAGCCGTGCTCGGCGAGCCAGAGGACGTCCCCGCCTTCGCCGCAGCCGAGGTCGAGGGCGGTGCCCGGGGTGAGCGTCGACGCCACCGCGGCGAAGGTCGCGTTGGCGGCGCCCGACCAGCGACGGTCGGTCTCGGTGTAGAGGTCCTCCCAGAAGCCGAGCGGGTCGGCCTCGGGGTCGGGAGCCCCGTGGTCGTGGCTTCCGTGGTCGAGGCCCCCGACGGAGCGCGGGTCCTCGTGCGCGTGCGCCCGGACGTGCCGGGGCGTCGTCCGGGTGAGGGCCGCATCGGTGTCCTCGGTCGCGAGGGCGCCGTTGACGGCGCCGCCGACCACGGACGCGGCACCCATCGACATCGGGACGTTCGCCATCGGCGCGACGACGTTGCCCGCCGCCCAGACCCGGGGGTGGCTCGTCCGGCCGAACGCGTCGACCTCGACGACGTGGCCCCACGGCCCGTCCGCGCGGGTGAGGTCGAGCGGGGCGAGGAACGCGTCGTGCGGCTCGGCCTGGCCGGCGACGAAGAGCGCGTCGACCGGGTGGCGCTCGCCGTCGGCCGTGCGGACCGCCGTGAGGGTGCGGCCCGGCCCCTCGACCGCGACCGGTGCGGCGTGGACGACGGCGATCCCGCGCGCGGCGAGCCGGGCGTGCAGTGCGTCGTCGACGAGCGCCGGGTCTGTGAGGAACACGGTGACGTGCGCGCTCCACTGCCGGATGAGCTCGGGTTGGTGGAGCGTGAGCGGGCTGGTCACGAGCACCCCGAGCCGCTGGTCGCG
This sequence comes from Actinomycetes bacterium, assembly GCA_023425905.1. Lineage (GTDB taxonomy): Bacteria > Actinomycetota > Actinomycetes > Actinomycetales > Cellulomonadaceae > JAFABT01. Next base: position 3,102 of record JAFABT010000105.1, read on the forward strand.
CACCTCCCAGCCGTGGCAGTACGGGCAGTGCAGGACGCCCACGCCCCAGCGCTCGGTGAGCCCGTCGACGTCGGGGAGGCGGTCGGTGATCCCGGTCGCGACGACGACGGCGCGGGCCGTGCGAACGGCGCCGTCGGTCGTCGTCACGGCGAGACCGTCGGCGACGTCCTCGACCGAGGTGACGACAGCGTCGGCCACCTCGACGGCGTAGCGCGCGACCTCCTTCCGCCCGGCGGCGAGCAGGTCTGCGGGGTCGCGACCCTCGTGACCGAGCACGCCGTGCATGTGCGCGGCGAAGCGGTTGCGCGGTGAGCCCGCGTCGAGCACGAGCACGGAGCGCCGTGCGCGGCCGAGCATGAGGGCGGCGCTCAGGCCTGCGGCCCCGCCGCCGATGACGAGGACGTCCCAAGGGGTCTGTTGCATGCCGTCAGCCTGCGGGGCACGATGACTCCATGCAAGACGGTTTGCACAATCAGCAAGAAGCGTCCGTCTCGGACGAGCTCGCGCAGGTCGGTCCCCGCCTGCGGGCGGCCCGGCGCGCCCGCGGCTGGACGCTCGAGGACCTCGCCGAGCGCGCCGGCATGTCGATGAGCACCCTCTCGCGCCTCGAGTCCGGCAAGCGTCAGGCGAGCCTCGAGCTGCTGCTGCCACTCACCCGCCAGCTCGGCCTGCGGGTCGACGACCTCCTCGCGGGCCAGCCCGTCGACCCGCGCGTGCGACGCCCGGCCATCCGCCGCGACCGCATGACCCTCACCCCGCTCGCCCCCGAGAGCGCGCCGATCGCCATCTACCGCGTCGTCTACGACCCCGTCGCCGAGGCGCCCGCGCTGCGCGTGCACGCCGGCTACGAGTGGATGTACGTCATCTCCGGCAAGCTCAACGTGCGACTCGGCGACCAGGAGTACGTCCTTGGCCGCGGGGAGGCCGCCGAGTTCGACACCCAGACGCCCCACGCGATGTGGCCCGCCGCGGGCAAGCCGGCGCACGTGCTGTCGATCTTCAACGGCGACGGCGAACGGATGCACGTGCGCGTCGAGCGATGATGGGTCCGTGACCCACCCCCTGCCCTGGACCTCGATCCTCGCCGCGCCCCAGGACCTCCGGCTCGTCGTCTGCGACATGGACGGCACCCTCCTCAGCCCCTCAGGAGAGGTCCCCGAGGCGTTCTGGTCCCTTCTCGAGACGATGCGCGACCGCGGCCTCACCTTCGTTCCCGCGAGCGGCAGGCAGTACGCGACGCTCGCGGCGATGTTCGACCGGGTGCCGGGCGGCCTGCCCGCGATCGCCGAGAACGGCAGCCTCGTCGTCCACGACGGCGTCACCGTGAGCACGACGCCCGTCGACGTGAGCACGGTGCGCGAGGTCGTCGACGCGGTGCGCGCCGCCCCGGCGTCGGACGACCTCGGGCTCGTCGTGTGCGGCGTCACGAGCGCCTACGTCGAGCGGGACGACGCGGCCTTCGTCGCGGAGGTGGGCAGGTACTACGCGCGGCTCACCGTCGTCGACGACCTCGACGACGTCACCGACGACGTGCTCAAGCTCGCGGTGTACGCCTTCGAGGACGCCGCACGGACGGCCGAGACGACGCTCGGCGCCCTCGCGGCGTCGCACCAAGTCGTCGTCTCGGGCGAGCACTGGGTCGACATCATGCGCGACGGCGTCGACAAGGGCCTCGGCGTGCAGGCGCTCCAGGCGGCGCTCGGTGTCACACCGGCCCAGACCGTCGTGTTCGGGGACTACCTCAACGATCTCGAGATGCTCGACGCGGGCGAGTGGTCCTTCGCGATGGCGAACGCCCACCCGGACATCCGCGCCCGCGCCCGCTACCTCGCCCCGAGCAACACCGAGGACGGCGTCGTCACCGTGCTCGCACACCTGCTTGGCGTCACGCCCTAGGACGCACCGCGGCCCGGGTGAGAGAACTCCTCACCCGGGCCGCGGACTTCTGCGGCGGTCAGCGCACCGTGAGGGTCCGCTTCGCGCTCGTCTTCTTGCTCAGGTGCTTCGACAGCGCCTTGGACGGCGTGTACGTGGCCGTGACCGTGTAGCTACCCCGGGCGAGGCGAGGCAGGCGGACGCTCACCGTGCCCTTGTGCCTCGCCGTGAGCGCGACCTTGACGGTCGTCTTGCCTGCGGTCACACGCACGGTGCCGGTCGGCCGCTTCGTGAGGCGAGTCGCCTTGACGGTCACGGTGACCTTCGTGCGTGTGGTCGTCTTCGCGGTGCGCGGCGCCTTGACGGAGACGGTCGGGACGTAGGCGGCGACCTTGCCCGTGCGCGGCGTCGTCACGCGGACCGGGTCGTAGCCCGAGGCCGTGGCCGTGACCCGCGCGGACAGGCGCGCGCCGACGTCAGCCTTGCCCGGTCGGTACGACGACGACGTCGCCCCCGAGATCGCTTTGCCGTTGCGCAGCCACTGGTAGGCGACCTTGACCGGGACCGGCCAGCTGCCGCGACTCACCCGGAGCAGGACCCCCGCCCGGGCCTTCGTCGAGCTGAGGGCGGGCTTCTTCGTCGGGGCCATCGTGCCCGCGGCCACCGTGACCGTGGCCGACGTCGCGCTCGCCGTGCTGAATCCCGTGCGTCGCGCGGTGACGGTGACCGAGAGGTCGGCGCGGCGGTCGCTCGCCGTCACCCGGTACGTCGCCGACGTCGCCCCCGCAATGGCGGCGCCGTCCCGCCGCCACTGGTAGCTCACCGAGTCGGGCGTGTCCGACCAGGAGCCGGCGCTCGCCTGGAGCTGCGCCCCGGCGACCGCTCGACCCGAGATGGTGGGGCGGCCCGTCGAGCGCAGCACACCCGCCGAGACGACGACACCCGCGGAGGTCGCCCGCGCGTCGACCGTGCCGGTCCGCGCCGCGGTCACGCGGACCGCGAGCGTGCGTCCGACGTCCGCCGCCTGGACGCGGTACGTGCGGCCGGTCGCACCCGGGACCGCAGCACCGTCGCGCAACCAGACGTAGGAGAGGGTCGTCGGCGTCGGCGTCCACGACCCGGGCGCGGCGGTGAGGAGGCCGCCCGTGCGGGCGTCGCCCGTGATCGTCGGGGTTCCGGCCGTCGCGAAGCCGTGCGGGAAACGCACCGTCGCGGGCGCTGCCACCCGCTCGGCGGACGCGAGGTCCGTCGACGGTTGCGTCGTGTCGCCCGTCCAGTAGACCGTCGCGCCTCCGGGCCAGGTGAGGGCGAGGACGACGGGCGTGTCCGGATGGGTCCCCGGGAGGCGGAACGTGCCGTCCGCCGCAACCGCGACGGGCCCGACGAGCGTCGTCTCGGACCTGCCGGAGATGCTCACGGACTCGTAACGTCCGGTGACCGTGGGCGGCGTCGTGCGGTCGTAGGAGAAGCCGCGCGGGAAGGTCACCGAGCCGGACACGGCGACGTCGGGCCGCAGCCGGACGTCGACGCCCGTCGCCGGCGCCGTGAGCACCGCGCCGCCCGGGTACTGAGCCGCGAGACCGCCGTCAGCCGTCCGCGTGCCACCGCCGAACCCGGAGCCGTCCGCCGCCTTCACCACGAGGACGTAGCTCGCACCGGCGTCGAGGCCGCGCAGCTCGAACGAGCCGTCTGCGGCGATCGTCGACTCGGTGCCCTTGGGCCAGTAGCCCCCGGACCCCGCGGTGTGCGCCTGGACCCGCGCGGCACCCGCGGTGAGCGAGCGGCCCGACGGCGGCAGGACCCGCCCGGTGATCGTCGCGTAGAGCGCCGGACGCAGGACGACGACGTCGCTCGCTCGCACCGCGACGGCGTCGACGTGGGGCACGAGCGGGCCAGGGCCGCCGTAGTAGCCGTTGCGCAGGATGTCGTCGGAGTCGAAGAGGTCGACGCGCATGAGGGCGTCGCTCCAGCGCGCGAGGAACGCGCCCGAGGGAGAGACGGGGGACTGGGCGCGGTACTGCCACGCCCCCTTCGCCGCGTCGTACTCGTACGTCCGCACCCGGAGGCGACCGACGCGTGACGTGTCGTAGCCCGCGGGCAGCTCGACCGCGCCGCGGAAGAACGGCACCGCGAGCTTGAGGTCGAGCCCGGTGTCACCGGCGCGGAACGCGCCCGCCTCGCCGCGCGACTGCACGAGCGTGCCGTTCTGGCTCACCCAGCCACCCCACAGCTGGCTCGCGCTCGTGATGCGGAAGTTGACCGTCGTCCCCGTCGGGACGTCGTCGACGGTGAAGCGGCCATTGTTGGGCGAGTCGTAGCTGAGGAGCGCGTCGGAACCTGCGGCGTACGTCCCGATCGTCACGTCGAAGCGGATGTTCTCGCCCCACACGGCGACGGCCTCGTCGGGCACGACCGCCGTGCCGGTGATGCGCCCGGTGTTCGCGGCGGCAGGAACGGTCGGGACGACGACGGCCGCGACCGCGATCGCGAGGGCGACGAGGGCCGTCCCCATGAGGCGGAGTCGGGACGGCGGAGAGGTGTGGGTGAGGGGCACCGGTGCTCCAGGGCTCGGGGACGGGTCCGCGCCGTCGCGTGAGATCCGGCGCTTGCCGTGAATATGCCCGAAATGGAGGCTCTGCGCAGTGTGCGTCCCACCGTGCGGGATCGCTCCCGCCCGGTCACAGGTCCGGCGCGCACCGCCCGCTGCCCAGCTGCGCGAGGCCAGCACGGTCTCCCGCCTGGAACGAGCTCTGCGAGAGCTGAGGATTCATCAGCTGCGTCGGGTCGTCGACGTGGTCGAGGCCAAGGAGGTGGGCGAGCTCGTGCCGCAGCACCTCGCGGTAGACCGCGGGCGGGGTGAGCCAGCCGTGGCCCTTCGTCGACACGTCGAGGTAGACGGCGCCCGTCATGTAGACGGGTGCGGACCCATCGCCGCGGCCGATCGGCACCGACGAGGCCACCCCGGCGACGTTCCCGGCGAGGTCAGGGACGTCGTCCTCGTCGGCGAAGGCGACGAGCACCGGAGCCCACCGGTCCCCGTACCGGTCGGGCTGGTACGGGAGCCGGAAGAGCCCGGGCGGCTCGTCGGTCTCCCCCTCAAGGGTGAGGACGAGCCCCGTGAGAGCAGACAGCTCCGCGAGCGTGTCCGAGAGCGTGTCGACGAAGCCCTCGGGCGCGCGATCGGGATTGAGCACGACGTGGATCGGACGGCACGGGGACCACGAGACGGGGACCCGGCTGCCGTCCGGTCCCCGGACCATGTCGATGAACGCGTACGAGCTGCTGCTCGCGTCGACCGGAGGCGGCGTGGACAGCGGTGCGGGTGCCTCGTCGACGCCTTCCGGCGGGACGTCCTGGAGCGCCGAGGGTCCGCGAGCGGTCGGCACGCCGGAGAGGACCTCGGGAGGGTTGAACACGTCGGCGAGCGTGAGGCCTGCCGAGTCGAGCCGGAGCCACATGAGCCCCGCGAGCATGGTGAGGACGAGTGCGGGCGCGAGGAGCGTCCGGCGTCGCAGGGTGCGCCGCCGCGGCCGACGCTGACCGAAGCCGCGGAAGCCGCCGCTGGTCCTCCCGCCGAGCGGCGCCGACAGGGTGGTCGGCGAGTAGGTGTGCCGAGGGTCAGCCGTCCGCCACGACGTCGTCACTGTGGCTCGGCCTGCGGCCTCGTCGATGACCCACTGGGGGACGCGGCCCGACGGGGATCGCGGGAGGTCGTCCGGGGGGATTGCCACATGTCGAGGGTAGACAGTTCCGACGACGCATCGGCCGACCTTGTGCCGAGCGGACGGCGGCGACTCAGATCTTCTTGACGACGCTCGACTTGAGCTTCATCGGGCCGAAGCCGTCGACCTTGCTCGAGCACTCAGGACACATCGCCCCGCTCTGGGCCCGTCGCCCCGTCGGCCTGATGGCCCGACGGTCCGATGCCGAGGGGCCTGCTCCGACGCCGGATGACGTCGGAGC
>JAFABT010000129.1 GCA_023425905.1 Actinomycetes bacterium
ATGCAGGGGACGTCGACGTCGCCCTGGTTGCCCTCGCCACCCGGCGTGGAGACGTGGCCCGCGGCGCGGGCGTACTTCTCACCGACGATGTCGGCCTCGATCTCGATGCCCGAGCGTGCGAGGTAGAAGTAGTTGAGCGCGTCGCGCCGCAGCTGCTGGTAGAGGTCCGCGTCGATGTCGAAGGGGTCCGAACGGTCCTCGCCGACGACGACGGTGAAGTCGGCACCCTTCGTCGTCACCTGCGAGAAGTCGAGGGTGTGGACGTCGAGGTCGGTCGAGGCGTCCCGGCCCCGCGGGGTCGTCGTCCCGGAGGCGACGACGGCGTCGGCGGCGTCACGCAGCTCCCAGGCGAGCGGCGCGGAGGCGTCGGCGACGACCGTCGCCTGCTTCGGCCCGCCGGGCAGGTACCCGTGCTGGTTGACCCGGACGGGCGACCGCGTGTCCGGCGAGTACGGCGGCGGAGGGGACGCGAGCTTGACGAGCGAGACCGAGGTGAGGCAGAACGTCACCTCGCCCTTGCCGCCGAACTGGAAGGCCACCTGACCGACCGGCGCGTCGCCGGCCTCGGCGGGGAAGTCGAACACCGCCGCGAACGGCAGCGCGTACTCCGCGAGCTCGGTGCCGATCGCGGGACTCTGGTCGAGGACGGTGCGGTACGTGCCCCCCGCCTCACCGACGAGCGCACGCACGTTCACCTCGCGCGAGGCGCGCGCCGTGAACCGCAGCTCGTAGTTCGAGTCCTTGACGATCGGGACGCCGTCGAAGCTCGTGAGCGCGTCCCACGGGTTGGCCGTGCCCGCGGGCGCGGCGAGGCAGAACTCGCCGTCCTCGACCGACGCGGTGACGTTCTCGGAGACCCCCCAGGCACCCTGCCCCTCGGAGAAGTCCGTCGTGGGGAGCAGCTCGACGTCGCCGCTGAGCGAGACGTCGTCGAGGCAGAACGTGAGCTCGCCCTTGCCGCCGATCTGGAACCCGATTTGCCCGGCCGGCGCGTCGAACGTCGGGGTGAAGGTGTAGCTGAACTCGGTGGGCTCTGCGGTGAGGGCGGGGAACTCCTGCTGGACGTCCGGCCACACACCACCCATCTGGAGCGGGACCGTCGTCGGGATCGACGAGCTCGCGGTGAAGCTGATGGTGTACGTCTCGCCCGACTCGAAGGCGACCGCGTCGTGCTGCACGGCGGCGTCCCACGCGTCCGACGCCGCATCGGCGTGCTCGGGGTCCACGGTTGCGCAGAACTGACCGTCCACGACGCCCTCGGACTGATGGCCGTAGGCGTACCAGCCCTCCGCGTCGGAGTCGAAGGTGTGCGGTTGTGCGAGGGGCGCGGCCACGACGGCCGAGCTGATGAGCAGCGCCGCGGACGCAGCCGCCGCGACGAGAGGTCCGCGTAGGCGCGGACGGGATCGAGAAACCACGATGTCTCCCTGTCTGGTATCGCTCCCACACCGTCGTGGGTTGCCAGGAACAGACCATAGGGGATGGGCGGGTGGAAAGGAATGCTCCGACAGAATCGATTCGATAACGCCCTCGCGTCGGCCCGGCCGCGCTCGAGTCAGCGCGTCGCGAAGACGACGCTCGGCTGCGCGTAGCGGCCGCGCGTCACGAGCAGCGCCGCGAGGGAACCGTCTGGCGCGACCGCCGCGACGGGCCGCGCGGCGCTCCCCGTGGGGCTCCCCTCGACCAACGTCACCCGCCGACCGTGGCTGAGCTCGACAACTTGGTCGGCGTCGACCTCGACGACCGGGAGCGCGGCACGGGCCGCGTCCGCGAACGCCATGACCTCGAGCGGCACGTCGGCGCGAGTCTCGGAAAGCTCGTCGAGCGTGCGGGCCGCCTCGACGTGGTACCCGCCGACCCTCGTCCGTCGCAGCGCCGTGAGGTGACCCCCCACGCCGAGCCGCGCACCGAGGTCGCGGGCGAGCGCACGGATGTACGTCCCCGACGAGCACACGACACGCACGTCGAGGTCGAGGCACCCCGCAGCGTCCTCGGCAGGCCTCATGCCGCGGACCTCGAAGGTCGACACGGTGACGGGACGCGGGGCGAGGACGACGTCCTCCCCCGCCCGCACCCGGGCATACGCGCGCTCGCCGTTGACCTTGATCGCGCTCACCGAGCTCGGAACCTGCTCGATCGTCCCCGTGAGGGCTGCGACGTGCTCCGCCACCCGAGCACTGGTCACCGCCGAGGCGTCCGCCGTCGAGAGCGTCTCGCCCTCGGCGTCGTCCGTCGTCGTCGACGCGCCGAGCCGGATCGTCGCGACGTACTCCTTGTCCGCCCCGACGATGAACGTGAGCAGCTTGGTGGCCCGGCCGATGCCGAGGACGAGCACGCCCGTCGCCATCGGGTCGAGCGTGCCGGCGTGCCCGACCTTGCGGGTGCCGGCGAGCCAGCGCACCTTCGCGACGACGTCGTGGCTCGTCCAGCCCGCCGGCTTGTCGACGACGAGGACGCCGTCCGGGGCGGTCGGGCGCCGCTCGCGTGCCTCGGCCACTCCGCTCAGACCTCGTCGTCCTCGACGTCGCCGTCGTCGTCCGCCGGGCGCCGGTACGGATCGGCCTCGCCCGCGAACGTCGCATTCGCCGCGAGCGCGGCGACCTCCGCGTCACGCTGCGCGGCCTCGTGCAGCGCGACCTCGAGGTGAGCAGCCGTGTCCGGGACCGCGTCGAGGATGAACTCGAGCGAGGGCGTGAGCCGGATCTGCACCTGCTTGCCGACCTCGGACCGGATGAGACCCTTGGCGCTCTCGAGCGCGGCGGCGCTCGACGCACGCGCCTCGTCGTCGCCGAGGACGGTGTAGAAGATGCTCGCCTGCTGCAGGTCACCGGTGACGCGGACGTCGGTCACCGTGACGAAGCCGAGGCGCGGGTCCTTCACGCGGGTGTCGAGCATCTCCGCGACGATGACCTGGATGCGCTCGGCCAGCTTGCGGGCCCTGGGGTTGTCGACCATGGGATTCCTCCTCGTGACGCGACCGCCCGGGCGGGGCAGCTGCCCCGCCCGGGCGGTCGGACTGATGTATGACGCGGATCAGGACCGCGGCTTCTCGCGCATCTCGAAGGTCTCGATCAGGTCGCCGACCTCGACGTCGTTGAACGAGCCCAGGCCGATGCCGCACTCGAAGCCCTCGCGGACCTCGGTCGCATCGTCCTTGAACCGCTTGAGCGAGTCGACCGTGAGGTTGTCCCCGATGACCTTGCCGTTGCGCGTGACGCGGGCCTTGGAGTTTCGGGTGATCGAACCGGAACGGACGATCGAGCCGGCGATGTTGCCGAACTTCGAGGAACGGAAGACCTCGCGGACCTCTGCGGAGCCCAGCTGGGCCTCCTCGTACTCCGGCTTGAGCATGCCCTTGAGAGCAGCCTCGACATCGTCGATCGCCTGGTAGATGACCGAGTACGAGCGGACGTCGACGCCCTCACGCTCGGCGAGGTCCTCGACGCGCTCCGCGAACTTCACGTTGAAGCCGATGATGATCGCGTTGTCGACCGTGGCGAGGTTGACGTCGTTCTGCGTGATCGCACCGACACCGCGGTGGATGACCCGCAGCTCGACCTCGTCGCCCACGTCGATCTTGAGCAGCGAGTCCTCGAGCGCCTCGACGGCACCGGACACGTCGCCCTTGAGGACGAGGTTGAGAGTCTCGACCTTGCCGAGCTGCAGCGCCTGCGTGAAGTCCTCGAGGCTGATGCGCTTGCGGCGCTTGGCCAGGAGGGCGGCACGCTCGGCCGCCTCGCGCTTCTCGGCGATCTGACGGGCGGTCCGCTCGTCAGGAGCGACGAGGAACGAGTCACCGGCACGCGGGACGGATGCGAGACCGAGGACGAGCACCGGTCGCGAGGGGCCAGCCACCTGGACGGTGTTGCCGTGCTCGTCGAACATCGCACGCACGCGGCCGTGCGCCGTCCCGGCGACGATCGCGTCGCCGACGTTGAGCGTCCCGGACTGGACGAGCACCGTGGCGACGGCACCGCGACCCTTGTCGAGGTTCGCCTCGATCGCCACGCCGCGCGCGCCCTTGTCCGGGTTGGCCCGGAGGTCGAGCGCTGCGTCCGCGGTGAGCAGGACAGCCTCGAGCAGCTCGTCGATGCCCATGCGCTGCTTGGCGGAGACGTCGACGAACATCGTGTCGCCGCCGTACTCCTCGGCGACGAGGTTGTACTCGGTGAGCTGCTGCCGGATCTTCGACGGGTTCGCCGTCTCCTTGTCGACCTTGTTCACCGCGACGACGATCGGCACACCCGCGGCCTGGGCGTGGTTGAGCGCCTCGATGGTCTGCGGCATGACGCCGTCGTCGGCTGCGACCACGAGGATCGCGATGTCGGTGACCTCGGCTCCACGGGCACGCATGGCCGTGAACGCCTCGTGACCCGGGGTGTCGATGAACGTGAGCGCGCGCTCGACGCCCTCGTGCTCGTGCCGGATCTGGTACGCACCGATGTGCTGGGTGATCCCGCCAGCCTCGCCCGCGACGACGTCCGAGTGCCGGATCGCGTCGAGGAGCTTCGTCTTTCCGTGGTCGACGTGGCCCATGACGGTGACGACCGGCGGACGGGCCGCGAGGTCCTCGTCGGTCTCGTCGGCGAGCTCGCCCTCGAGGTCGATGTCGAAGGCCCCGAGAAGCTCGCGGTCCTCCTCCTCGGCCGAGACCATCTCGATGACGTAGCCGAGCTCGACACCGAGCGTGCCGAAGGTGTCCTCGTCGAGGGACTGCGTCGCGGTCGCCATCTCACCGAGGTGGAAGAGAACCGTGACGAGCGAGGCGGGGTTCGCGTCGATCTTGTCGGCGAAGTCGTTGAGCGAGGACCCGTGGCGCAGGCGGACGACCGTCTTGCCGTTGCCGCGCGGGACCTGGACGCCGCCGAGCGACGGCGCCTGCATCTGCTCGAACTCCTGGCGCTTGGCGCGCTTCGACTTCCGTCCGCGAACCGGGCGACCGCCAGCGCGCCCGAAGGCACCCTGGGTCGCGCCGCGACCAGCCCCACCGGGACGACCGCCACCGCCGGGGCGACCGGCGAAGCCACCGCCACCACCGGGAGCCCCACCGGGGCGACCGGCGAAGCCGCCGCCACCACCGGGTGCGCCACCGGGGCGGCCACGACCCGCACCAGCACCGGCAGGACGCTCACCGGGACGCGCGACCGAGGCGCGGCCGGGCATCATGCCGGGGTTGGGACGCGGTCCACCGGGACGAGGCGCAGCGGGACGCGGGCCACCGGGACGCTCGGAGCCCTCAGCACGGGTGCCGCCGGGACGCGGCATGCCCTGGCTGGGCGCGAAGGGGTTGTTGCCGGGGCGCGGGCCACCCGGACGGGGGCCGCCCGCACCGGCGTCTGCGC
>JAFABT010000150.1 GCA_023425905.1 Actinomycetes bacterium
CCCCGGAGATCCTCGTCCCCGACGAGGTCGACGTCGACCTCCCGAGCGACGAGGGCCTCCCTTCCGAGGAATCGCCCGACGACCCGCTCGACGACGGACGTGGTGAGGAGCCCCGCGACGACGTCCCTGGCGATGACGGACCCGGCGACGACGACCCGGGCGACGACGAGCCGGGTGAGGACGACCCGGACGACGACGACAACGACGACAACGACGACAACGACGACGACAACGACGACAAGCGGACCGAAGCCCCCGACTTCTCCGTCGGCCCCGACGTCGGCACACTCGTCTTCGCCTGGGGAGCCCCGCAGACGGTGCGCATCCCGCTCTCGAGCACGGGCGGCGACGCGACGGACGTCGAGGTCGTCGTCGGACTGCCCGAGGGCGCGTCGGCGCGGGCGCTCGGGCGTTCACCCTTCCCGAGCGCGACAGGGCTCCTCGGCCCCCGAGCGGTCACCGCCGCGTGCCGGACGACCGGGTCGGCGACGCGGCTGCGCTGCACCGCGGACGAGGTCCCGGCCGGGGCGACGCTCGCGCTCGACGTCGAGGTCGAGGTCGCCGACGACGCGGTCACGGACCTCGACGCGGTCGTGGGCCTCGACCTGTCCGCGTCGGGTGAGGCGCTCGCGTCGATGACGATCCCGGCGACGGTCAAGGGTTCACCGGCGGCGATCGCGCTCGATCTCGCGCTCGGCACGCCCGCGGGGGAGCCGCGGGCTGCGACGGGGACGGTGTCGATCCGCAACACCGGCGGCACCGCCGCGGATCGCGTCCGGGCGACCGTCGCGCTCGACGTCGACGGGCTCGGTGCAGCGGGTCTCGTCGAGGTGACGAGCGCCGGGTCCGGGTGGGAGTGCAGCGCGACCGGCGCCGGCCTCGAGTGCGTCTCGGGTGCGCGCCTCGGCGCGTTCACGGAGGTCGTCCTGCCGCTCCGGGTCGAGGCGCTCGACCCCCTGCTCGTTGGCGCCGCGGCCCCCGCCCTCGTCGTCGTCAACGTCGCGGCGGAGGCGGGGACGTCGTCACCGGCTACTGCGCGCGGCCGGCTCTCGTTCCCGCCCTACGCGGCCCGCCTCGTCGTCCATGCGGCTCCGAGCACGCCGGAGTCCCAGGTCGATCCGCGAAAGTCGACGCTCATGACGTGGTTCGCGGTGACGAACACGGGTGCGACGGTCCTCGACGACGTCCGTGTCGCGATCACGAGCGGGACGCCGGAGGTCTTCCGCTTCCTGCCCGCGGACAGCGGGTGGACGTGCGTGGGTGACGCCGACGTCGTCTGCGCCGCCGCAGGTCCGCTCGCCCCCGGCGCGACGCTTCCCTTCGAGTTCACGGTGTCGCCCACGCCGTCGGCGTTCGCAGGGGGCCCGCGGGACGTGACCTTCCGGGTGACCGCCCGGCACCACCCGGAGGTGGTCGCCGTCGTGAGTCTCCTCATCACGGGCAACCCTGCCTGACGGTCCAGCTCCCCGTCCCCCAGACGCGAAGACGGGGCGGAACCCGTAGGTCCCGCCCCGTCCGTGCCTACGGAATGAACCGCAGGGTGCGAGGCGCCGTGAGCGCGAGTCCCCCAGACTCAGCGCTCGGCGCCCCACGACCCTCAGTCGGCGTCCCCCGAGCCGACGAGGGCACCTGAGTCACCGTGCGCACCACCCGATCGGGGCGGCGCACCCGGTGAGAACGGGTGAGTCTCGTGTGTGCGACGTGTCTCGCGTGCGATGTGTCCTGCGTGCGAGACGTGTCCGGGATGTACCCCGTACACGCGCCATCCTGACACTCTCTCGGGGGGTGTCAAAGGGCCAACGTCGCGGGTCTCAGATCGTGAGCGGGAGCGGTGCCATTTTCACGGCGAATCTGGTTGCGACCGGTCGCGCCGATAGGTCGCCGGGAGTATCGAAAGATCCGCCTGACCTGCTCAGACGATCCCGTAGAGCCGGTCACCCGCGTCGCCGAGCCCGGGGACGATGTACGCCTTGTCGTTCAACATTTCATCAACGGCGGCGACGACGATCTTCACGTCTGCGCGGTCCCCGACGGCCTTCTCGACCGTCTCGAGTCCCTCGGGCGCCGCGAGGAGGCAGACGGCCGTGACGTCGCGGGCGCCCCGCGAGAGCAGGTAGTCGATCGCGACGACGAGCGTCGCACCCGTCGCGAGCATCGGGTCGAGCAGGAAGCACTGCCGACCGGACAGGTCCTCCGGGAGCCGGTTCGCGTAGGTGATCGCCTCGAGGGTCGTCTCGTCGCGCTGCAGCCCGAGGAAGCCGACCTCGGCGGTGGGGATCAGGCGCGACATGCCGTCGAGCATCCCGAGCCCCGCGCGCAGGATCGGGACGACGATCGGGCGCGGGTCCGCGATCTTGATGCCCGTCGTGAGGGCCACCGGGGTCTGCACCGTGTGCGGGACGGTGCGCACCTCGCGCGTCGCCTCGTAGGCCAGCAGCGTGACGAGCTCGTCGACGAGCTGGCGGAAGATCGGGGAGGCCGTGTCCTGGTCGCGCAGCACCGTGAGCTTGTGGGCGACGAGGGGGTGGTCGGCGACGTGGAGGCGCATGGTGCCAATCTATCGCTCCGAGGGTGGGCGGCCTGACGGATCTGCGCTGCACGCACGAGCCCGGCCCCGACGCGGGGGCGCCGGGGCCGGGCTCGTGCGGTGTGCCGGACGTGCGTCAGGGCTTGGGGTTGACCGTCCCGGTGAGGACGATGTCCTCGAGGATGCGCTCACCGTCGGCGGGGAGCACGAGCCTGATCGTGCGCGGTCCGTCGAGCGACGCGGTCGCCGACGTCGGCAGGACGATGCGTCCCTGCGTGTCGAACGGGGCGATGTACCCGCCGACGCTCGCCTCGACGGCGGAGAGCGGGGTCGCGGCCGGCGGGTACCAGCCCACCGAGCTCATCACCCAGGAGCGCGGGACATCGCCCACCCGGAGCTCCTTGACGCCGGGAGCCTGCCGGGTGGCGGGCAACCAGAGCGTGGCGTCCGAGCGGGACGGTGCTCCGGTCTGCGTGACGTCCCAGACGAGCGGCGCGCCCTGGGTCACCGTGACGTCCCGGACGGGGACGTCGATGACGGGTGCGGGCACCGTCGAGGTGGCGAGGTTCGAGCCGATGTACTCGTTCGTCACGATCTCCCGCTGCGGGACGACGATGCCCTGGACGGCCCCGCCCGCGGGCCAGCTGCCGTCGTCCGTGACGATCGTCGAGACGGTGAAGGACTTCTGACCGGGCTTGATCGTCACGAGGCTCTGCGACGTCTCCCAGTCCGCGGTGAACGTCTGGGCGTAGACCTTCGCGGTCTTCTTCACGGTGCCGGAGATCGCGAAGGTGAGGTCGGCGCGCGCCGTGCCGTCGCCGAGCGGGGTGAGGGACTTCGTCGTGCTCGTCCCGTTGATCTGCGGGAGCGAGCCGAGGGTGATGCCGGGCTTGCCGATGCCGTTGCGGGTCGCGGTCACGTCGAGGACGTAGATCTCGCCCTTGGTCGTGGTCGGGACGAGCTGGAACGCGGTGACGGCCTTGAGGTTGAACTTCGAGGCCTTCGCCGGGATCGCGTACCGGACGAGCTGCGCCCACATGCGGGTGCCGATCTCCGGGGCCTTGGGCAGCTGGGCGAGGCCCTGGACCGTCTTGAGCCGCAGCGAGCGGTTCTTGCTGTCACGCAGGACGAGGTCGAAGCCGGAGGACTTCGTGGCGGCCTCGATGACGCGCAGGTCGAGCCACTGCTTCGACGTGAGGTCGTGCGTCTTGCCTGACTTCAGGGTGATGCGCGCCTTCTTCTTCGTCCACGACGCGTGGACCGCGGTGCCCCACGGTGCTGCCGACGCGTCGGCGCCGAGCCAGTGCGGGGACAGGAACGACTGCTCGGTCTCGGGCGGCAGGCAGGAGCTCGTGCCGTCCGCCGTGTACCCACCGAGGCACTCGCGCGCCGTGGCGCCCTTGGCGGCCTTGACGGTGCTCGCCTTGGTGTCGGGGTTGACGATCATCGACCGGCGACCCTTGGTCGAGTGCGTCGAGACGACGGCCTTGCCGGCCGACTTGGCGCGGACGGGGCTGCCGTCGAGGAGCCGGGCAGCGCTCGTGTCCTTCGCGAGGATCGCGCGAATCGCCGCGGCGATGTAGGTGCCGCCCGCGGCCTGCTGCTGCTTCGCGGAGAGGCGACCCTTGTGCTTGCTGCCGCACTCGGCCGTGTCGGTGCCCCACCAGTCGTCCATCGACGGGGCCTTGGCCTGGCCGGGGGTCCACTCGGTGTTGAAGAAGTTGTGGTTGGCGCCGAGGATCAGGTGCGAGGCCTTGATCGCGGTGTCACCGGTGACGCCCTGGCGGGCCTGGTCGACGTACGTCTGACCCTGGAGGTCGTACACGTCGCCGTCGCAGTACGGCAGGATCACCGAGGTCGGGACGCCCGGGGCGGTCTGGTAGCCGAAGGCGGTCGGCGCGATGAGGACCTGACCCTTGACCTTGATGTTCTTGTTGCGCGCGAGGACGGTCGTCGCACGGTTGACGCCCTCACCGCCGCGGGAGTGCCCGACGAGAGCAACCTTCGTGAGGTTGAGCCGGCCCTTGAGCGGCTTGAGGGCCTTGACGCCGCTCGTGCCCGCGTTGGCCTTGGCGAGAAGCTCGAGGTGGTGCTTGACGAGTGCAGCGCGGGAGGCTGCGCCGCCGTCGTTCTCGACCCAGTCCTGGCCGTTGATGCCGTTGGCGGAGATCGACACGGTTGCGTAGCCCTGCGACGCGAGCAGCGAGGCCGCGTAGCGGTAGCCCTTGTAGCTCGGGATGGACTTCCACTTGTCGACGCACGGCCAGTCGCCGCTCGACTCGGTGCCGAGGTAGCACGTCGTGTGGCGGCCGTGCAGGAAGACGACGACGGGCAGCTTGCCCTTCTTCGCCTTCGCGGTCGGGAGCGTGACCTCCGCGCGGACCTCGACAGCCGCGGGGTAGAGGGGGCTCAGCTCGATGCCCTTGGTCGCGTAGGTGAACCGGCTGGTCGCGAGCTTGCCCTTGACGCCCGGGTCCTTCTTGAGGACGGTCTTGGGCTGCGTGAGCTTCGCAGCGGGGCCGGCCGCGCTCGTGCCGGCGTCGGCGCCACGAGCGGCGCTCGGCGCAGGTGCGCCCGCGTCCACCCGGCGGCCGCCGAGCAGCACGGAGAGTC
>JAFABT010000169.1 GCA_023425905.1 Actinomycetes bacterium
GCCGCGCTGCGGCCTCCGCGTCGGCCGCTTCGGCGCTCGCCCGCGAGCTGGGGGCGGGCGTGGCCACGCGTCCCGGAGCGGGGGCGCGCACCTCGATCGTCAGCTTCGGCGAGATCCTCGACGGCGAGCAGGCCGAGCGGCTCGCGGCGAAGGTCGCCCGGCTCGACGGCATCGCCTCCGCGACGCCCGACTACCTGCTGCAGCGCACGGCGCCTTCGCCTGTGCGACCCAACGACCCGTACTTCCCCCTCCAGCACGGCGTGTGGGATGCGACCGAGCGGACGATCTACGGGGTGACGAACCCGGTGGGCGGGTTCTCCTCGAAGGCGCCCGCGCTCTGGAAGCGGACGGCTGGCAGCCCGTCCGTCGTCGTCGCCGTCATCGACACCGGCAGCACGAACCACCCCGACCTCAATGCGGCCTACGTGCCCGGCTACGACTTCATCTCGAAGTACAGCGACCTCGACGTCGAGGGCGACGGCACGGGCGGCCGTGACGCGAACCCGGCGGACCCGGGCGACTGGGTCGTCGCGGACCAGTGCTATGCGGGCAGCGAGCCCAGCAACAGCAGCTGGCACGGGACGCACGTCGCCGGAATCGTCGCGGCCCGGTCGAACAACGGCATCGGCATCGCGGGTGTGGCGCCCTCGGTGCGTATCCAGCCGATCCGCGTGCTCGGGCACTGCGGTGGCGGGAGCACCGACATCGCGGACGCGATCCGGTGGGCCTCGGGCGCGCCGGTCACCGGTGTCCCCGCCAACAAGACCCCGGCGAAGGTCATCAACCTCTCGCTCGGTGGGTCCGGCACGTGCAGCGCATACACGCAGGCGGCGATCGACACCGCGGTGAGCCGGGGCAGCACGGTCGTCGTCGCGGCGGGCAACGACGCCGAGCTCGCTTCGCAGTTCGTCCCGGCGAACTGCCGCAACGTCATCACCGTGGGGTCAACCGACTCGTGGGGCCAGACGTCATGGTTCTCGAACTACGGGCCCACCGTGACGTTGTCCGCGCCGGGCGGTGCGCTCGTGGGTGAGCCCGCGCTCGACATCCTCTCGACCGTGAACACGGGCACGACGGGTCCGGTGGCCGCGGGCTACGCCGCCTACGCGGGCACCTCGATGGCCACGCCGGCCGTCGCGGGGGTCGCCGCGCTGCTCTACTCGATGGGCAACCCGACACCAGCGCAGGTGAAGTCGGCGCTCGTGAAGTCGGTGCAGCCGTTCCCGCAGTACACCGAGTACACGGACTTCAACTGCGCGCCCGGACTGTGCGGGGCGGGCCTGCTCGACGCGACCAAGCTCGCGCCTGTCCTGCGCACCGCACCGACCTACAGCGGCACCGTGAAGGTCGGCAAGACGGTCACGGCGACGCCCGGCGCATGGACGCACGCGGGTGGCTTCCGCTACCAGTGGCTGCGCAACGGTGCCGCGATCTCCGGGGCCACCGCGGCGACCTACAAGGTCACGGTGAACGACATCGGCAAGCGGCTCTCGGTGCGCGTCTTCGCGCTCTCCGGGTACACCGGCGGCAGCACGTGGACGACCGCTGACACCGGGTACCGGGTCGCCCCCAAGGTGTCGTCGGCGACCAAGCTCTCCGCGTCGAAGAAGACGGTCAGGTACAAGAAGATCTCCCTCAGGCTCACCGCGAAGGTGACGCTGTCGAGCGGTGCGCGTGCCGCGGGCAAGGTGGTCTTCAAGAACGGCAGCAAGACGATCGCCACGGTCAAGCTGAGGAGCGGCAAGGCGGTGCTCACCGTGAAGAAGAACGCGTTCAAGCGGGGCACGCGCACCCTGCGGGCCTACTTCGTCCCGAGCAAGCCGTCGCAGGTCGTGAAGTCCACCTCGAAGGCGGTCAAGGTCAAGGTCCGGTAGCCCGCTCCGCCCTGTGCCGGGCCTCCTCGACGGGAGCCCGGCACAGGGTGCGCAGCGCCCCGATAGGGTTCGGGCATGACTGTTCTCGTGACCGGTGGTGCTGGTTTCATCGGCGCGCACGTCGTGCGCTGCCTCGTCGAGCAGGGCGAGGAGGTCGTCGTCGTCGACGACCTCTCCACCGGTGAGAAGAGCCGCATCCCGGGAGCTCAGCTCGTCGAGCTCGACATCTCCTCCGCCGGTGCCGGCCGGACCCTGCGCGACCTCCTCGTCGAGACGAGGACGACGGGCGTCGTCCACCTCGCGGCGAAGAAGCAGGTGGGTGAGTCCGTCGAGCGTCCCGAGTGGTACTACCAGCAGAACGTCGGCG
Organism: Actinomycetes bacterium; assembly: GCA_023425905.1. GTDB lineage: Bacteria > Actinomycetota > Actinomycetes > Actinomycetales > Cellulomonadaceae > JAFABT01. The sequence goes on from JAFABT010000169.1 coordinate 2,242, forward strand.
GGCTCGCGACGCTGCTCGACGCGATGCGGGAGGCGGGGACGCACCGCTTCGTGTTCTCCTCCTCTGCGGCGGCCTACGGCCAGCCCGAGTCGGGTCTCGTCTCCGAGGACGCCCCGACCGCCCCGATCAACCCCTACGGGCAGACGAAGCTCATCGGGGAGTGGCAGATGCGCGCCGCCGCCCGCGCCTGGGGGCTTCGGGGGGTCGCGCTGCGCTACTTCAACGTCGCGGGTGCGGGCACGCCGCAGCTGGGGGACCCCGCGATCCTCAACCTCGTGACGATGGTGCTCGACCGGGTGGAGAAGGGCGAGCGCCCGCTGCTCTTCGGTGACGACTACCCGACGGCTGACGGGACCTGCGTGCGCGACTACGTCCACGTCCAGGACCTCGCCGAGGCCCACGTCGCCGCTCTCGGGTACCTCGAGCGCGACGAGCGCGCGTTCGACACCTTCAACATCGGCACCGGGACGGGCGCCTCCGTCCGTGAGGTGCTCGCGGCCCTCGCAGCGGCCTCGGGGTGCGACACGACGCCCGACGTCACCCCGCGGCGTGCGGGGGACCCCGCCGAGCTCGTCGCCTCGGTCGACCGCGCCTCGGCCGAGCTCGGGTGGCGGGCGAGGTTCACGCTGCCCGAGATCGTCGACTCGGCGTGGCAGGCCTGGCGCGTCCAGCACGACAGCCACTGACCCCCTGGGGCGGGCGAGGGGGCCCGCCGCGGTGAGGCCGCGCGCTGCGGGCTAGCGCCCGAGGCCGCGGTACTCCCAGCCGGCTGCGCGCCACGCGGCGGGGTCGAGGACGTTGCGGGCGTCAATGATCGCGCGCGCCGCGACGAGCCCACCCGTCGCGACCGGGTCGAGCTCGCGGAACTCGGCCCACTCGGTCGCGAGGACGACGACCTCCGCGCCCTCGAGCGCCGCCGACGTGTCCGCGACGCGCGTGAGTTCGGGGTAGCGGGCCTCGACGAGCGGGAGGGCCGCGGGGTCCGTGACGACGACCTTCGCACCGGCCTCGTGCAGCCGGCGGGCGATGTCGAGAGCGGGGGAGTCGCGGACGTCGTCGCTGTTCGGCTTGAACGCCGCGCCGAGCACGGTGACGCGTCGGCCGGTGAGGTCACCGCCGAACTGCTCGGTGACGAGCGTGAGGACGCGGTCCCGGCGGCGGAGGTTGATCTGGTCGACCTCGCGGAGGAACGCGACCGACTGCCCCTGGCCGAGCTCCTCGGCGCGGGCGGCGAAGGCACGGATGTCCTTGGGGAGGCACCCGCCACCGAAGCCGATGCCGGCGTTGAGGAACTTGCGACCGATGCGGGCGTCGAGGCCGATCGCGTCCGCGAGCTGGGTGACGTCGCCGCCGGTCACCTCGCAGATCTCGGCCATCGCGTTGATGTAGGAGATCTTCGTCGCGAGGAAGGCGTTCGCGGCGACCTTGACGAGCTGCGCGGTGGCGAGGTCGGTGAGCTGGCGGGGGATCTCGCGCTCGAGCTGGTCGTGGTAGACCGCGTCGAGGACGGCGGCGGCCGCCTGGCCGCGCTCGCCTGCGGGGAGGCCGTAGACGATGCGGTCGGGGGAGACGGTGTCCTCGATCGCGAAGCCCTCGCGGAGGAACTCGGGGTTCCACAGCAGCGTCGCCCCGGTGGGCTCGAGGAGGGCGTCGAGCCGCTCGGCCGTCCCGACGGGCACGGTCGACTTGCCGACGACGACGACGGGGCCGTCGGGGTGGCCAGCGCCGACGAGCGGCAGCAGGCCGGCAACGGCGGAGTCCACGTAGGTGAGGTCCGCGGCGTCCGAGCCGGCCGACTGCGGGGTGCCGACGCAGATGAAGTGCACCTGTGCGGCGGCTGCCTCGGCGATGTCGGTCGTGAAGCGCAGCCGGCCGGACGCGAGGGCGCGGGAGAGGACCTCGCCGAAGCCGGGCTCGTGGAACGGTGGGCGTCCGGCGGAGAGGAGCTCGACCTTCGCCGGGTCGGTCTCGATGCCGACCACCTCGTGGCCGAGATCCGCCATGCATGCCGCGTGGACCGCGCCGAGGTACCCACATCCGATGACCGAGAGCTGCATCCCGACAGGCTACCGGGCGGGCGTGACGGCCTCGAAATCCAAGGTCCTAGACCTAACGAGTGGTCAGCCAGGCATCCCGCCGACCTTGCCGGGCGGGAGCTTGCCTGCGGCGAGGTCCTTGAAGAACTGCGGCGCCTCCTCGGGGTCGAGGAGCACCGTCGAGCCGACTCCGCCGGGGCGGTGGTCGACCGACGCGATCGGCGGGGTGCCGGTGACGCCGCCGGCGCCGTTCGCGTCGCGGAAGGCGAGGGCGAGGGAGCCGAGGTCGATGATGTTCGTGCCGCGCGACACGGCGATCGCCCCGGTTCCGGACTTGATGAGCGGGACGACGGAGCCAGGGTTGATGACCGTGCCGGGGTTGGCCATCTTCTTCGCGAGCGCGCCCACGACCTGCTGCTGGCGCTTGCCGCGGCCGATGTCGCCCTCGACGTCGGAGTAGCGCATGCGGGAGAACGCGAGAGCCGTCTTGCCGTTCGCGACGTGGCAGCCCTTCTTCCACGTGAGCTTGCTCTTCTTGTCCTTGACGTCCTTGTCGAGGCACAGCTCGACCCCACCGACGGCGTCGACGACGTCCGTGAGGCCGCCCATGCCGACGTCGAGGTAGTGGTCGACGGTGAGGCCCGTGAGCCCCTCGACGGTCTCGACGAGGAGCGCCGGACCACCGAAGCGGTAGGCCGCGTTGAGCTTCTGCGCCTTGTGGCCGGGGATTTCCGTGTAGGTGTCACGGGGAAGCGAGATGAGGGCGGGGGCACCGCTCGAGGGCACGTGGAGCACCATGATCGAGTCGGCGCGGGCGCCCGAGGTGCCGTCGTCGTCGACGCCGCCGTCAGCGCGGGAGTCCGAGCCGGCGAGCAGGTAGGTCGTGCCGGGGGTGCCAGGGGCTCCGCTCAGGGCGTCGACATGGTTGAGCTGGCCGTTGGCCCAGATGACGAGCCCGACCGGCCAGGCGAGCAGGAGGACGAGCACGGTGAGGGCGACGATGACCGCGATCCGGCGGCGGCGTCGCGGACGTGGCGTCGGGGCGCCGCCG
>JAFABT010000230.1 GCA_023425905.1 Actinomycetes bacterium
CGCTGCGCCCGCGCTGCGTGACGGCCTCGGTACGCGGTGGCCGGGCCTCGCCTCGCCGGGCCGATGGGACGTCGCCGCGTGCGACGTCGGCCAGGGGGACATGCTCGTCGTGCGCTCGGGGGAGCACTCTGCTGTCGTCGTCGACGTGGGTGGAGCAGGCGAGGGCGCCGCGGCCTGTCTCGCGCGCCTGGGCGTGGGCACGATCGAGCTGCTCGTGCTCAGCCACTTCCACGCCGACCACGTCGGAGGCGTCGCGGAGGTGCTCGACGCGGGCGTCGAGGTCGAGCAGGCGCTCGTGAGCCCGTACGCCGAGCCGGCCGCCAATGCCGCGACCGTTCGGAGCCTGCTCGCCGACGCGGGGGCGCCGGTCCAGGAGGCGAGCGCAACATCGACTCCGGCGGGCCAAGCCGGGGAAGTCGCGTGGCGCGTGCTGTGGCCTAGGGGCGAGGGGGAGCCGCTCCTCGACGCGAACGACGCGAGCGTCGTCGTTCGGCTCGAGCGCGCCGGGACGGTGACCCTCGCGCTCGGCGACCTCGGCGAGGATGCGCAGGAGTCGCTGCTCAGGTCAACGAGGACGACCGGCGGCCGCGAGCTCGCGGCGCACCTCGTGAAGATGGCGCACCACGGCTCAGCAGACCAGTCCGAGCGGCTCGCCCGCACAGTCCGCGCCGCCGTGGCGCTCGTCGGGGTCGGTGACGGCAACGACTACGGCCACCCCCGCGCCGAGGCGATCGATCTCTACCGGGCGGCCGGGGCGGCACCCGCGACAGGCGCGACAGGCGTGACGGACGCGGTAGGGGCGGCGGTGCTGCGGACGGACCTGTGCGGTGACGTCGTCCTCGTCGTCGACGGAGCAGATCTCCTGCAGCGCGGTGGGTGCGAGCGGGCGCCCTGACGCGGGGGCCCCGCTCCACCACCCGGCGTGCAGGGCGTCGGGCGGAGCGTGGCAGGCTTGACCCGTGCCCGCCCCGCGAACCTCCCGCGCACCCGCGCGTCCCCGCTCGTCCCGCGCCAGCCACTCGTGGCAGGACGCCCCGCTCGCCCCCGTCGTGCTCGTCACCGGTGCGGAGGACCTCCTCGCCGAGCGTGCCGTCGCCCGGGTGCTCGGGCTCGCACGCGAACGGGACGGCGCGATCGAGGTGACGACGATCGAGGGCTCGGCCTACACGGCCGGCACGCTTCACGTCGTGACGAGCCCGTCGCTGTTCGGCGAGGCGCAGGTCGTCGTCATCGAGCACGTCGAGCAGGCGAGCGACGACCTCATCGCCGACGCCGTCGCATACTGCGCGCAGCCCGAACAGGACGCGGTGGTCGTCCTGCGGCACGGCGGGGGAGTGCGCGGCAAGAAGCTGCTCGACGCCGCGCGGGCGGCCGAGGTCCCCGAGGTCGCGTGCGAGGCGATCAAGAAGGACGCGGACAAGGCAGCCTTCGTCAGTGCGGAGATGAAGCGGCTCGGGCGACGTGCGTCGGCCGAGGCCGTGCGGGCCCTCGTCGAGGCGGTCGGCTCCGACCTTCGCGAGCTCGCCGCCGCCTGCGCACAGCTCGCCTCGGACACGACGGGCACGATCGGACCGGAGACCGTCGAGCGGTACTACGGCGGTCGCGTCGAGGCGACGGGCTTCCGCGTCGCCGACGCCGCCGTCGAGGGACGCACGGACGAGGCGGTCGTCCTCCTGCGTCACGCGCTCGCGACCGGAACCGACCCCGTGCCGCTCGTCGCGGCCCTCGCGGTCAAGCTCCGCACCCTCGCCAAGGTCGCCGCGATGCGTGGCCGCGGCGGGTCCGCGGGCTCGCTCGGCCTAGCCCCGTGGCAGGTCGAGCGCGCGCAGCGCGACCTGCGTCGCTGGACCCCGGAAGGCCTCGCGCGCGCGATCCTCGCGGTCGCCCAGGCCGACGCCGAGGTCAAGGGTGCGAGCCGTGACCCGCTGTTCGCGGTCGAGCGGGCCGTGCTGCGCGTCGCGGAGGCCGCGTCGTCGCGGGCATGAGAAAGGCGCCGTCACCCCGTGCGGGGTGCAGCGCCTTGCCCGGTCGGGCCGCCGGAGCTCACGCTCCGGGCCCGGAGCCCATCAGAGGCCGTTGACGGCCTTCGCGAGCGACGACTTCTTGTTCGCGGCCTGGTTGGCGTGGATGACGCCCTTCGAGACTGCCTTGTCGAGCTTGGCCGACGCGACGACGAGGGCGGCCTGTGCGGCGTCCTTGTCAGCAGCGGCGACGGTCTCGCGGACGCGACGGATGTGCGTCTTGAGCTCCGACTTCACGGCCTTGTTACGCAGGCGCGCCTTCTCGTTGGTGCGGATGCGCTTGATCTGAGACTTGATGTTTGCCACGTGGATGAGAACTCTCTGGTGTGTTCGCCGAAGCGATGGACAGGTCGTAGAGGGCGGATCCGCATCCGGGACTGGGGCGTGGGGACACCCGCGGAGAGGACGTGGACCGGTGCCCGCCGACCTGGGCGGACACGCGATTCACGATCTTACCAGGACGGAACAGGTGTGGTCGAGCACCACAGGCTGCTCCCGAACCAGCGTGACGCGACCCTCACAGCTGCGCGAGCGCGCGCGTGACGAGGTCGAACGTCGCCCGGTCGAGCACGGCGCCCTCGCGCCGGATCCCCGCTGGGTCGATCCGCAGCACGCGGTCGAGGCGCACCTCGCTCGGCCGGCCTTGCGCATCCCACGGGCCGCTGCCGATGTCGATCCACACGTTCCCGTGCCGATCCGTCGTCACGTCGCCGAGCGGGCCGCGACCACCGTCGCCGTCCTTGTCCTTGCTCGTGAGCATGAGCCCGAGCGCCGCCCTCCCGTCGCGTCCGACGACGAGGACGGGGCGGTCCTTGCCGCGCGTGGGGTCGTCCTCGTACGGCACCCACGTCCAGACGATCTCCCCGGGGTCGGCCTCGCCGTCGAGGTGGGGGCGGTACTCCGTGGCCACCTGCCCCGCGGGCGCGGGCGCCCCGGTCCGTCCCGACGCCGGCCGCGCTCCCTGCCTGCGCGTGTCGGGGCGGGACGTCGTGCGGCGTGACGGAGCGGTCGTCGACACCGCCCGCGCGACCGCGCCGAGGAGGTCACGGAAGAAGGAGCGGCGGGCCATGGGGTCAGGCTAGTGGGGCCCGTGGGACACTGGACGCTGGTCCGCCCGACGGGCGACCTCCCCAGATGACGGCCGTCGTCACCGACGCGCCTCGATCGAGCCCTGAACGAGCCCCAGACGAGCCCGGAGTGCACCCCGTTGTCCCCGATCCCCAGCCCTGAGCAGACCCGGCGCATCCAGCCCGCGGCGACCCCGCCCGAGCTGCTGCGCAACTTCTGCATCATCGCGCACATCGACCACGGCAAGTCGACGCTCGCCGACCGCATGCTCCAGCTCACCGGGGTCGTCGAGGCCCGCGCGATGCGCGCGCAGTACCTCGACCGGATGGACATCGAGCGCGAGCGCGGCATCACGATCAAGTCCCAGGCCGTCCGCATGCCCTGGGGCGTCGCCGACGCTCAGGGTGTCGTCCAGCCGTACGCGCTCAACATGATCGACACCCCCGGTCACGTCGACTTCACCTATGAGGTCTCCCGGTCGCTCGCCGCGTGCGAGGGGGCCGTCCTCCTCGTCGACGCGGCGCAGGGCATCGAGGCGCAAACGCTCGCGAACCTCTACCTCGCCATGGAGAACGACCTCCAGATCATCCCCGTCCTCAACAAGATCGACCTCCCGGCCGCGCAGCCGGAGAAGTACGCCGAGGAGATCGCGGGCCTCACGGGCACCGACCCGGCCGACGTCCTCAAGGTCTCGGGCAAGACGGGCGTCGGCGTCGAGGCGCTGCTCGACCGGATCGTCGAGACGATCCCCGCGCCCGTGGGCGACCCGGACGCACCGGCGCGCGCGATGATCTTCGACTCGGTCTACGACACCTACCGCGGCGTCGTCACCTACGTCCGCGTCGTCGACGGCAACCTCACCCCACGCGAACGCATCGTCATGATGTCGACGAAGGCGCAGCACGAGCTGCTCGAGATCGGCGTCTCGTCCCCCGAGCCCACCCCGTCGAAGGGCCTCGGCATCGGTGAGGTCGGCTACCTCATCACGGGTGTCAAGGACGTGCGGCAGTCGAAGGTCGGCGACACGGTGACGAACGCGGGCAAGCCTGCGACCGAGTCGCTCGCGGGGTACACGGAGGCCAAGCCCATGGTCTTCTCCGGCCTCTACCCGATCGACGGGTCGGACTACCCGATCCTGCGCGACGCGCTCGACCGGCTCAAGCTCAACGACGCCGCTCTCACCTACGAGCCCGAGACGTCCGTCGCGCTCGGGTTCGGCTTCCGCGTCGGCTACCTCGGCCTGCTCCACCTCGAGATCGTCCGGGAGCGCCTCGAGCGCGAGTTCGCCCTCGACCTCATCTCGACGGCCCCCAACGTCATCTACGAGGTGACGATGGAGGACAAGAGCGTCGTGACGGTCACGAACCCGAGCGAGTTCCCCGGCGGCAAGATCCGCGAGGTGCGCGAGCCGATGGTCAAGGCCACGATCCTCGCTCCGTCGGAGTTCATCGGCGCGATCATGGAGCTGTGCCAGCAGCGCCGCGGCGAGCTCGGCGGCATGGACTACATCTCTCCCGAGCGGGTCGAGATGCGGTACGCGCTCCCGCTCGCCGAGATCGTCTTCGACTTCTTCGACGCCCTCAAGTCGCGCACGCGCGGCTATGCCTCGCTCGACTACGACATCGTCGGTGACCAGGCCGCAGACCTCGTCAAGGTCGACATCCTCCTCCAGGGGGAGCAGGTCGACGCGTTCAGCGCGGTCGTGCACAAGGACAAGGCGTACGCCTATGGCGTCATGATGACCGGCAAGCTCCGCGAGCTCATCCCGCGCCAGCAGTTCGAGGTCCCGATCCAGGCGGCCGTCGGTGCGCGCGTCATCGCACGCGAGACCATCCGCGCGATCCGCAAGGACGTCCTCGCCAAGTGCTACGGCGGCGACATCTCCCGTAAGCGGAAGCTGCTCGAGAAGCAGAAGGAGGGCAAGAAGCGCATGAAGACGATCGGTCGGGTCGACGTGCCGCAGGAGGCCTTCATCGCTGCGCTGTCCTCGGAGTCCGCGGACCCCAAGGACCTCAAGAAGAAGTAGCGGGCGCGTCATGGTGAGCACCGCATGAGCCCCGCCCTGCCAGACGGCGACCCGGCGCCCCTCGACGGCGCGCTCCCGGCTGCCGTCGTCGACGGTGCCGCGGGGCGTGCCTTCGGGGTGTACCTCCACGTGCCGTTCTGCACGGTGCGCTGCGGCTACTGCGACTTCAACACGTACACCGCGACCGAGCTCGGCGGCGGCGCCTCCCAGCTCGCGTACGCGGCGACCGCGAGGGCGGAGATCGAGCTCGCGGGCCGCGTCATGCGCGACGCGGGCCTGCCCGAGCGTGCGGTGTCGACGGTGTTCGTCGGTGGCGGCACCCCGACCGTGCTGCCGGTCGCCGACCTCGTCGGAGTGCTCGAGCAGATGCGCGCGACCTGGGGCCTCGCGCCGGGCGCCGAGGTGACGACGGAAGCGAACCCCGACTCGGTGACGCCGGAGTCGCTCGCCGAGCTCGCCGCGGGCGGTTTCACCCGGGTGTCCTTCGGCATGCAGTCGGCCGTGCCGCACGTCCTCGCGACGCTCGAGCGCACCCATGACCCGGCCCGCATCCCGGACGTCGTGCGATGGGCGCGCGATGCGGGACTCGACGTCTCCCTCGACCTCATCTACGGCACGCCGGGGGAGTCGCTCGACGACTGGCGCACGAGCGTCGAGACCGCGCTCGCCACCGGGGTCGACCACGTCTCGGCGTACGCCCTCGTCGTCGAGCAGGGCACCCGGATGGCCGTCCAGGTCCGGCGCGGTGAGCTCACCCTCCCGGACGAGGACGACCAGGCCGCGAAGTACGAGCTCGCCGACGACCTGCTCGCCGCCGCGGGCCTGAGGTGGTACGAGGTGAGCAACTGGGCGCGCGGCCCCGAGCACGCATGCCAGCACAACCTCGCCTACTGGCGCAGCGAGGACTGGTGGGGCGTGGGCCCCGGCGCGCACTCGCACGTGGGCGGCTTGCGCTGGTGGAACGTGAAGCACCCGCGTGCCTACGCCGACCGCCTCGCCGCGGGCCACTCGCCAGCGGCGGGCCGCGAGCTCGTCGCGGGAGACGTCGCCGCGCTCGAACGCGTCATGCTCGGGGTGCGGCTCGCCGAGGGCCTCGCGCTCACCGAGCTGTCGACCGTGGGC
>JAFABT010000238.1 GCA_023425905.1 Actinomycetes bacterium
GACCTCCGCGAGGCGCTCGCCAACCGGGGCTTCGCCGACGCGGACGCCGCGCGTGCGTCGGTCCTTCCGCCCCAGGACCTCACGGCCCTCGAGTCCGACGTCGCCGCGCACCGGGCCGCCTCCGACCGCGTCGCGAGCGCCCTCGTCGAGCAGAGCCTCGTCGACGCCCTCGCGTCGCTGCCGGACGGGCTCGCCCCGGCCGCCCCTGCGCCCCCTGCCCTCCTCGACGAGCGTGTCGCCGCTGCCCGTGCGGCACTCGAAGCGGCCGAGGACCACCGCACGACGGCCGACGCCGCGACGGGCCTTGCCCGGCAGCGCGCGGAGGCCGGGGCGGAACGTCGTCGCGTCGTCGACTCGCTGCTCGAGGCCCACGCGACCGCCCGGGAGCAGGCCGCAGCCGTCGTGCGGATGGCTGACCTCGCCGCAGGTGCTGGCCCCGACAACCCCCGTCGGCTCACGCTCGGCACCTACGTCCTGCTTCGCCGCTTCGAGCAGGTCGTCGCCGTCGCCAACGAGCGACTCGACGCGATGAGCGACGGTCGCTACACCCTCGAGCGCTCTGACGAGCGCGAGCACGGCGGAGGTCTCAAGCAGGGACTCGCCCTGCGGGTGCACGACGCGACGATCGACGCCGCCCGCGACCCGCGCACCCTCTCCGGCGGGGAGACCTTCTACGTCTCCCTCGCCCTCGCGCTCGCGCTCGCCCAGGTCGTCACCGCCGAGGCCGGCGGCGTCGACCTCGGGACGCTCTTCGTCGACGAGGGTTTCGGCACGCTCGACCCGGACGTCCTCGAGCTCGTGCTCCGTCAGCTCGGGTCGTTGCACGAGGAGGGTCGGGTCGTCGGGATCATCTCCCACGTCGACGCGCTCAAGACGGCCATCGCGGAGCGGATCGAGGTGCGTCGCACGCCGCGAGGTCCGAGCACGCTGCGCGTGCTCGCCTGAGCTCGGCCTGCCGAGCGGGTCGGCGTGACCCCGCGGTCTGTCCGTCGAGCGCGCTGGTCTGTGCCGAGGCCGCTGGTTGCGACCAGCATGTTCGGCACAGAACAGCAGGTTCGGCCGCGACGCCCGGAGGGCCAGCCGCGGGACCGGCGCGCTCGGCAGCCCGTCCGAGGGGGAACCACCCGATTCGTCCCGCTTCGCGCCTGCTGAAACGGTTCATCCTGCCGCGGGCCGGGGCGCCGGGACCAGGGTGAGCAGGCGTGCCACCCGTCCCCACCGGTGCGCGCCACCCAGACGCGTCGTCGATCAAGGAACAGGTGTGATGAGAGCTGCAGCAGCCGTCGTGACCGGTGTGTGCCTCCTGCTCGCTGCCGGGTGCAGCAGCGAGGCCGGCGGGACCCCAGCCCCGTCGTCGCCCGTGAGCGCGAGCGCCGACGACCCCCACGCTGACCACAGCACGCGCGCCGACCACGTCCTCGGCACCGACGGCCCGCTCGCCGGCCCACGCGAGGGCTCCGGCATCCTCTGCACCCCGCCCGCCGACGGCGCCCGCACCGTGTTCGGCGACCACTTCACGAACACGGGCGAGGAGCCGCTCGTCATCACGAAGGTCGAGCTGCTCCACCCCGAGGGCCTCGACGGCATCGAGCACGCCGCCATCCCCGACGTCATGAAGGCCGGCTCCTACGCCGGCGTCCGGGACGACAAGCCCGCGGACCCGGGCCTCACCGCGATCTGGGAGGCACGCGTCGACCCTGTCGGCCTCACGGTCAAGCCCGGCACGACGGCCAACGTCCTCACGGTCGCGCAGCTCCCCGACGGCGTCGCCGAGGGCTCGTCCGCTGGACTCGTCGTGCGCTACATGGTCGACGGGGCCGAGGAGATCGAGGTGTCGACCTGGACGTACCGGATCAGCACCGACGGCTGCTGACACCGCCGACGCTGATCTGGAGCCTGCGGACGAGCACAGGCTTCCCTCGCTGGAACGACCGCCCTGCGGCGGCGAGAATGAGCCCATGACTGATCCGGCCGGGCCCTCGAGCGTGACGTCGACGACCCTGCAGGCCCCGCCGACGCGTCGCGACGTGCGCCGCTGGCGGCAGTACCTCGCAGACGAGCGCGCCGAGGCCGCGGTCTACCGCGAGCTCGCGGGCCGCCGCGAGGGTGAGGAGCGCGAGATCCTTCTCGCCCTCGCGGAGGCCGAGGGCCGCCACGAGGCGCACTGGCTCGCCCTGCTCGGCGACGACGTCGGCCGACCCCGACGCGGCAACTGGCGCACCGCGACGCTCGCCCTGCTCGCCCGCCGCTTCGGGTCGATCTTCGTCCTCGCGCTCGCGCAGCAGGCCGAGTCCCGGTCGCAGTACGACGCCGACGTCGACGCGACCGCGACGATGGCCGCGGACGAGCGCGTCCACGAGGAGGTCGTCCGCGGCCTCGCCGCCCGTGGCCGGGCCCGGATCTCCGGCACCCTGCGCGCGGCGGTGTTCGGCGCGAACGACGGCCTCGTGTCGAACCTCGCGCTCGTCGCGGGCATCGGCGCGTCCGGCGCGTCGCAGGAGGTCATCCTCCTCACCGGCCTGGCCGGGTTGCTCGCGGGCGCGCTGTCGATGGGTGCAGGCGAGTACGTCTCGGTGCGCTCCCAGATCGAGCTGCTCCAGGCCTCGCACCCGAACCCGGCGACGGCCTCCTCGCTCGGCCACCTCGACCTCGACCGCAACGAGCTCGCCCTCGTCTACCGCGCCCGAGGGATGAGCGCTGCGGACGCGGAGGAGCGGGCGGCGGCCGTGCTCTCCGACCTGGCGAGCGACGCCCCGGAGGGCCTCGAGACCGGCATGGAGCGCGTCGCGGCGCACGTCGAGGCGCACGAGGTCGTCGGTTCCGGGTGGAACGCCGCCCTCTCGTCCTTCTGCTTCTTCGCGCTCGGGGCCGTCGTGCCCGTGCTGCCGTTCCTCTTCGGCATGACGGGAACGGTCGCGATCATCGCGGCGGCCGTCGTCGTCGGCGTCATGCTCCTCGTCTCCGGCGCGATCGTCGGCGTGCTCTCCGGCGCGGCTCCGCTGCGGCGCGCGCTGCGGCAGCTCGGGATCGGCCTCGGCGCGGCGGCTGTGACGTACCTCCTAGGACTCGGTTTCGCGTGAGCTGACGCCGTGGGGGCGGTGCGATGATGCTCTGATGTTCTCGACGTACCGCGATCTGTTCCGAACCCCGGGAGCACTCGCATTCTCCTCCGCGGCGTTCATCGGCCGGCTGCCGATGTCGATGATCGGCATCGGCACCGTGCTCATGGTCTCGGTGTTCTACGCGACCGCGGACGGCAAGGGGAACTACGGTCTCGCGGGCCAGGTGTCGGCCGTCAACGTCGTCGCGTGGGCGACGTTCGCGCCGCTCATCGCCCGCCTCGTGGACCGGCACGGCCAGGCGCGCGTCATGCGGCCGCTCGTCGTCTTCTCGGCCGCCGCGACGTCCGGGCTCGTCGTCACCGGCGTCAACCACGGGCCGGAGTGGTCGCTGTTCGTGTTCGCGGCGCTCACGGGCATGACGGGCGGCTCGATCGGGTCGCTCGTGCGGACCCGGTGGTCGCACACGCTCGCCGAGCCGGGCCGGCTGCACGCCGCGTACTCCTTCGAGTCGGTGCTCGACGAGGTGATCTTCATCATCGGCCCCGTCCTCGCGACCGCGCTCGCGACGACGATCAACCCCGCGGCGGGCGTCGTGGTCCCGATCGTCGCGGCCCTGCTCGGCGGGCTGTGGTTCCTCTCCCAGACGGTGACCGAGCCGCCGCCCGCGCCCAAGGACGCCCCGAAGGCCCGTGGCACCGTGCTGCGCTCGCCCGGGATGGTCGCTCTCGTCCTCGTGTTCGTCGCGGTGGGGACGATCTTCGGGGCGATGGACGTCGCGACGGTCGCGTTCGCCGAGGAGCAGGGGTCGAAGGCTCTTGCAGGCGCCGTGCTCGCAGCCTTTGCCGCCGGTTCGATGCTGTCAGGGCTGTTCTACGGTGCGCACAGCTGGGTCTCGCCGCTGTGGAAGCGGTTCATCGTGTGCGCGGTGCTGCTCGGCGTCGGGGTGTCGACGTTCTTCTTCGCGACGAGCCTGCCCGTGCTCGCGGGGCTCATGTTCGTCGTTGGCTTCGGGATCGCGCCGACGATCATCAACGGCAACGCGTTCGTGTCGTACTTCGTCGCGCCGCGGCGGCTCACGGAGGGGCTGTCCTGGATCGGGACGTCGAACGGTCTCGGGGTCGCGCTCGGCTCGTGGGTCGGCGGCCTGCAGATCGACGCGTCGGGCGCGCACGCGGGCTTCCTCGTCGCGGTGCTCGCGGGCGGCGTCGTCGTCGTCGCGACGCTCGCCTTCCTCCCCGTCATGCGCCGAGCCGAGCACCCCTCGCTCCTCACCCCGCCCCACCCCTGACCCCCAGCCGCCGAACCCGCGGGCCCCGCTCCCGAACCCGCGGGTCCGGCTCCCGAGAACGCGGGTCCGGTTCGCGAACACGCGGGTCCCGCTCGCGAGAACGCGGGTCCCGTCAGGCGAGCGCCGCAGCGACGACGACCTTCGCCTCGTCCTGGACCTGCGCGAGGTGCTCCGCGGAGACGAAGGACTCGGCATAGATCTTGTAGACGTTCTCCGTCCCGGACGGCCGCGCGGCGAACCACGCGTTCTCCGTCGTCACCTTGAGCCCGCCGATGGCCTCGCCGTTGCCCGGCGCAGCGGTGAGCCGCGCGGTGATGGGCTCGCCCGCGAGCTCGGTCGCCGTGACCTGCTCGGGGGACAGCTTCGCGAGCGTCGCCTTCTCCTCGAGCGTTGCCGCGGCGTCGACGCGGGCGTACCACGACTGCCCGTGCGCGTCGACGAGCTCACGGTGACGCTGGGAGGGCGAGGCGCCCGTCGTCGCCTGGATCTCGGCCGCGAGCAGCGCGAGCAGGATCCCGTCCTTGTCCGTCGTCCACACGGTGCCGTCCTGGCGCAGGAAGCTCGCGCCGGCGGACTCCTCACCACCGAAGCCGATCGACCCGTCGAGCAGCCCGGGCACGAACCACTTGAACCCGACCGGCACCTCGACGAGCGTCCGGCCGAGCGAAGCCGCCACCCGGTCGATGAGCGCGGAGGACACGAGCGTCTTGCCGATCGCCGCCTGGGCCGGCCACCCGGGGCGGGCACCGGACCACAGGTAGTCGATCGCGACCGCGAGGAAGTGGTTCGGGTTCATCAGCCCGGCGTCCGGCGTGACGATGCCGTGGCGGTCGGAGTCGGCGTCGTTGCCCGTCGCGATGTCGAAGGGCGCGCCCGACTTCATCACCTCGAGCAGCGAGGCCATCGCCGACGGCGAGGAGCAGTCCATCCGGATCTTGCCGTCCCAGTCGAGCGTCATGAACGACCAGCGCGGGTCGACCTCGGGGTTGACGACGGTGAGGTCGAGGGCGTGCCGCTCGGCGATCTCCGCCCAGTACTCGACCGAGGCCCCGCCGAGCGGGTCGGCGCCGATGCGGACGCCAGCAGCGCGGATCGCGTCGAGGTCGACGACCGTCGGCAGGTCGTCGACGTAGGACGTGAGGAAGTCGTGCCGGGAGGTCGTCGCGGCGGCGAGCGCCGTCTCGAGCGAGACGCGCCGCACCTGCCCGACGCCCGAGCGCAGCAGCTCGTTTGCGCGGTCGGCGATCCATCCGGTCGCGTCGGAGCCGGCCGGGCCGCCGTGGGGCGGGTTGTACTTGAAGCCGCCGTCGCGCGGCGGGTTGTGCGAGGGCGTGACGACGATGCCGTCCGCGAGCCCCGTCATGGCGCCGCCCCCGGCCCCGGTCCGCACTCCCTCGGACGTCCCGGCGCCGTTGTGGAGGAGGATCGCGTGCGAGACGGCAGGCGTCGGCGTGTAGGAGTCGCGGGCGTCGATCCGCACCTCGACGTCGGCTGCGGCGAGCACCTCGAGGGCGGTCTGCCACGCCGACAGCGAGAGGGCGTGGGTGTCACGTCCGATGAACAGCGGACCGTCGATGCCCTGGCCGCGGCGGTACTCGATGATCGCCGCAGTGATCGCGATGATGTGCGCCTCGTTGAAGGCGCCGTCGAGGCTCGAACCGCGGTGCCCTGACGTGCCGAAGACGACGCGCTGGGCGACGTCGTCGAGGTCGGGCCGGCGGTCGTAGTACGCGCCGAGGAGCGCGTCGACGTCGATGAGGTCGGAGGGCTGGGCGAGGGTGCCTGCGCGCGGGTCCATGTCCCCGATCCTGCCACCTCACCCGCACGGGCGCGGTGCTGCCCGCGCACCGGGTAGCC
>JAFABT010000264.1 GCA_023425905.1 Actinomycetes bacterium
CTCGCACGATGATCTCGACCACGTCCTCGAGCGACGGGCGGAATCGGGGGCCGCCGACGGGAAAGTGAAAGGTGGCGAGCCGCGGCACGCGTCCCTTGCCCATCGCGGTCGAACGTGACTTGCCCCGTAGGCGCCGGCCTGCGCTTGCGAGCGCAAACACCATCTCGTCACGGTGTCCGTGCACGTTGAGGTGCGCACCGGGGACCTTGCCGTCGCACTCTGAGTTGAAGTCGTACCGGAAGAGCGGTTCGTCGGAGCTGACGGCGTAGACGCCGAGGGTGGACTCACGCACCGCCAGGAACTTGCCTGCGTGGTCCCACGCGCATCGGTATGACGCGGTGACCCGGAGGAGCGGTTGGCCGTCAGCCTCGAGCACGACGCCCGTGGCGGGCTGCTGCTCGATGATGACGAGCGTGGACGCTCCTTCGACGACCTGAGCCATGAAGGGCTCTACGGCGGTGTCGAAGACCTGCGCGAGCAGCTCGGTCATCTCGTCCGCGAAGGCGCTGACCTCAGCGATCAGGCGCTCGTCGAGCGGGTGCCCGTCAGGCACGCGCGAGGAAGTCGAGGTCGTCCAGTTCCTTGAGGATCAGGGCCTGCTCAGGGGAAAGGAGGTACGACTCTGCACGCTCGCGCAGCTCCTTCAGATCGAGGCCGGCCTCGTCGAGCAGGGAGCGCCGACGAGCGGCGATGTCGTCCTTCGTCAGAACGGTGATCGTTGTCATCGGGTCCTCCTCGAGTAGGTGAATGTGCATGCTCTCATCGGCCACCGACATGGCCATTGTCGCCCCGTCGCAGCGCTTCTGCCCATACCTCAGCTGTCCGCGGCGTCGTCGACGACGAGCACCGGGGTGAGCGGGATGCGGGAGCGCCAGCGCTGAGGAAGTGCGTCGTAGCGCTGGAGTGCGAGGGTGACGACGTCCTCGCCCGTCAGGAGCCTCAGCCCGCTGCGGGTGCGTTCGATGCCGATCGCGTCGCGGCTGTACGCGCCCAGGGTGACGAAGAGAGAGAGCTCGTTGGCGCCCTGCGTCCCGATGAGCTGCTGGACCTCGGGTGCGCCCACCGTTCCGGTGTGGTGCTTGCACTGCACCTTGATGAGCGGCGGCTCGATACCGAGCGGGTCGCGGTGCGCGATGACGTCGACCCCGCCGTCCTGGCTGTATGCGGTGACGCGTGCCTCATATCCCACGGCGCGCAACAGATCAGCGGTGAACTCCTCGAACTCGGCGTGGGTGAGGCGCTTGTGGAGCGTCTCGAGGACGAAGTCGCGCGTATGGCGCTCGATGCGAGACGCGCGAGGTTCATCGGTCGTGTCACCGTCAGACGACGTTGTCTGCGCGACCTCTTCGACGACGCGGGTGACGGCCTCGACGGACTCCTCGGTGGTCGTCAGCGCCGCGCGGAACTCCGCGTCGTTCCGGCGGATGCCGAAGACCGTGAGAAAGGCACCCAGCTCGTACAGAGCCGACTGCGTGAAGACGGTGCGAGACACCCCCAGCTTCTCCCACGCCACCGTGCGCCGATGCCGGTGGGTGGACGCGTCGGGTACGTAGGTGTAGGGACCGGCGACGATCCCGATGTTGATCGTGCTATCTGGTTTGTACGGCGCGACGACGATGTCACCGGGCTGGATGTCGTCGCGGAAGCGCAGAATCATGCCAGCCCAGGCGGCGATCGCGGCGGGCTTACGGTTGGGGTACTTGGCCGCAAGCGCGGCCTTGATCCCCTCACGACCAGGTGGGAGCACAGTGAGATCGCCGATCTCATCCCGGCCGACGCTCACGAAACCTTCGTCAACGAGCTCGGTGGTCAGTGTGTCGTTGTGGACACCCCAGACGTTGTTCACGCGAATGCCAACTCCTCGGCTCGGTCTAGGTCAGGTGAGCGACTGCACGACCGATGAGGTGCGCGCGCCGCTCAGCCTGCAGACGCGATCTCGCGCCCTCCATGTGCATGCCCTCAAACTAGTGACCGGGCGTCGTCGCCGGGGTGCATATGACGTGCTTCGGCCAGGCACCGCGCGTCCTGTAGTAGCGCCGAGCGCTCTGCGAGTGCTCCTGGCGCGTGGCATCGTGGCGCGATACCTACCCCGGCACCCGCTCTTCCGGGCACCGCTCGAGCACCCGGGCGATCGCGTCTCGCTCGGCGGGGGTGACCCACAGCCCGTGGCGGGCCTTGACCGCGACCTGGCGGGCGACGTATGCGCAGCGGTAGTCCTTGCGCGGCGGCAGCCACGTCGCCGCGTCACCGGACCCCTTCGCCTGGTTGACCGACCCGTCGACCGCGAGCAGGTTGAGCGGGTCGTTGCCGAGCGCGACTCGCTCATCGGCGGCCAGGCCCTGGGCGCCCTTCTGCCAGGCGTCGTGCAGCGCGACGACGTGGTCGATCTGGACGCGCGGGGACGTGTCCGGCCCGCGGAGAAAGTCGATCGTCGCGCCCGAGTAGGGGTCGTGGAGCGTGCCGCGCAGCACGACGCAGCCCCGCGTCCCGGGCTTGTGCACGACCCCCGTGAGGTCGCGCGCGAGGACGTCGTTGCGGGCGTCGCAGCCGTTGCGGTCCGGATCCTTCCAGCCCTTGCCGAACTCGTCGCGGTCGTACCCGGTCTTCGGGGCCCGGCCCTTGACCGGGAGCGTCGCGAGCACGTCGATCGCCCGTGCGCCGTCGCCCACGGGCGCGGGGGATGCGGGCGTCGTCGAGCCGGTCGGCTCGGGCGACGGGCTCGGCACCTGCGCCGGAGCCGGCGCCGTCACCTGCTCACTGGCGACCTCCTCAAGG